>NZ_JBFBGK010000010.1:0-115649 GCF_040684615.1 Streptomyces sp. NPDC089919 | reverse complement strand
GCTGAACGGCCCTGTGTCACAGGTTGGTCCGGGGTCCCGCCGGACCCCCGGTGGATGTCGGTGAGCGGTGCCATCATCGGGGCATGACGCAGGCAGGACGCGGGGCGCTGGGCCGGCCGTCGGGTCAGGGGTGTTGCGCCGACTTGGCGGCGGCTTTGGCCTGGGTGCGTTTGGCGTAGGCGCGGGCGGCGCGGACGCGGTCGCCGCAGCGGGTGGAGCACCAGTGCCGGGCGCCGTGGGTGCGGAGCAGGAAGCGGGTGCAGGGCGGGGAGCCGCAGGCGGCGAGGAGCTCCGCGTCCGGTCCGGTGAGCAGGTCCGCGGCGTCGGCCGCGAGCACCGCCAGGGCGTGGGCCAGGATCTCCTCGCTGGGGTGCGCCGGGGTGCGGTGCAGCCCGCGCTCCTCGTCCCAGCCCAGCAGCGCGGCGGACGGCGCCTCGGTGAGCGCGGCGTTGACCGCCGCCAGCGCCTGCCAGGGCGGGACGAGAGCGTCGACCCGTGCCGCGAGCAGTGCTCTCACGGGCCCCCGCAACGCCCTCAGCCGGTCCGTGCACGGTTCGTAGAGCCGCCCGTCCGCCGGCGCCAGCTCCCGCTCCGCGAGCCACCGGCTCGCGCTCTCGGGCGTACCGAGCAGGTCGACCTCGCCGCCCGGGTTGGTGAGCAGGCTGTTGGCGAAGTCCAGCGCCAGGTACCGGTCGGCCCCGGGAGCCGGCGGCGGGGGCGGGGTGGCGGGCGCGGTCACGGCTTCCTTCATGAGTCTCATGTTAGGCCTTGCAGTTCTCCATGAGAACAGGCAGTCTTTCTCACGACAAACGAGCCGCTATTTCGTGAGGTGTCGCGTGACCAGCACTGCTTCCGACCGGAACTTCCCCGTGCGTACCTTCGGTGGCCCCACCGCCCTCTTCGAGTACGGCGGCCTGCGCTTCCTCACCGACCCCACCTTCGACGCCCCGGGCGACTACCCGCGGGGCGAGGGCCGGTTCCTGACCAAGACCGCCCCCTCCAGCGGCACCCCGGCCGACCTGGGCCCCGTGGACGCGGTCCTGCTCTCGCACGACGAGCACCCCGACAACCTGGACACCTCCGGCCGCGCCCTGCTCGCCGAGGTCCCGCTCACCCTCACCACCCTGGGCGGCGCCGAGCGCCTCGGCGGCACAGCGCGGGGCCTGGCCGCCTGGGACACGTACGAGCTGACCCGCCCCGACGGCGGCACGGTGACCGTCACGGCCACGCCCGCCCAGCACGGCCCGGAGGGCTGCGAGCCGGTCAGCGGCGTGGTGATCGGTTTCCTGCTGACCGCCCCCGACCTGCCCACCGTCTACATCAGCGGCGACAACGCCTCGCTGGACGTGGTGGCGCAGATCGCCGAGCGCGGCGGTCCGGTCGACACCGCGCTGCTCTTCGCGGGCGGCGCCCGGATCGGCATCTTCGACAACGCCCTGCTCACCCTCGACAGCGCCCAGGCCGCGCAGGCGGCCGAACTGCTCGGTGTCCGGCGGGTGGTGCCGGTCCACTTCGACAGCTGGGCGCACTTCACCGAGGGCCGCGAGGAGATCGTCAAGGCCTTCGAGGCGGCCGGCCTCACCGACCGCCTCGACCTCGCGGGCAACTGACGTGCCGTCATCGCCCGACCCTCGCCCCGCCGTGGCCGAGGACATCGCCGAGAGCATCACCGGGTGAGACGATCGGACATGTGGGCGAGACGGAAGGCCATTCTGCGGCTCGTTCGATCTCCCTAGAGTTGGCGACATCGCAAGGGACGCCGGCCGGCACACGGGCCGGCCGGCGTCCCACGGGCCCAACGGCCCCCCGACTCAAGGAGATCCCCATGCGCGCCGTCATCCAGAAGTCCTTCGGCGGTCCCGAGGTCCTGGAGGTGACCGAGGCCGAGCGGCCGGTGCCCGGCCCCGGCGAGATCCTGGTCAAGGTGCACGCGGCCGCGGTCAACCCGGTGGACCTCGCGGTCCGTTCCGGAGCCCTCCCGCTGCTCGGCGAGCCGCCGTACGGCGTCGGCTGGGACATATCCGGTGTGGTCGAGGAGACCGGCCCGGACGCCGGCTTCGCGGTCGGCGACGAGGTGTACGGCATGCCCTCCTTCCCGGCCGCCGCCACCGGCTACGCCGAGTACGTGCTGGCCCGGGCCGACCAGATGGCCCGCAAGCCCGCCTCGGTCGACCACGTGCACGCCGCGGCCGTCCCGCTCGCCGCGCTGACCGCCTGGCAGGGCCTGGTCCGGGAGGCCGGCGTCGGCGCCGGCGACCGGGTCGTCGTGCAGCGGGCGGCCGGCGGAGTGGGCCACTTCGCCGTGCAGATCGCCAAGGCCCGCGGCGCCCACGTCACCGCCATCGCCGGCGGCGCCCGGCGGGAGTTCGTGACCGGCCTGGGGGCGGACGAGCTGATCGACTACACCACCACCGACTTCACCGAGGCGGTCCGGGACGCCGACGTGTTCTTCGACTCCACCGCCCAGGGCGACCGTTCGCTGCCCGTCCTGCGTCCCGGTGGCACCCTCGTCACGATCCTGGAGCACCGCGACGAGGAGTTCGCCGCCCGGGTGACCGCCGCCGGCCGCCGCTTCGCGGGCGTCTCGGTGACCCCGGACCGCCCCGCCCTCGAAGCCCTGGCCGAGCTGATCGACGCGGGCCTGATCCGCCCGTACGTCGAGGAGACCTTCCCGCTGGAGGAGGCCGGCAAGGCCCATGAGCTGGTCGGCTCGGGACACGTGCAGGGCAAGATTGTCCTGACGGTCTGAACAGCACGGGCCGCACCAGGGAGGGCGGGGCCGCAATGGACATCCTGACCGAGGCGCTGGCCTCGATGCGCACGGGGAGTCCGGCGTCCGTACGGACCACCGGCCGCGCCCCCTGGGGCCTGCGGCTGCCCCCGGTGGCCGGCGCCGGCTTCCACGTCGTGCTGTACGGCACCTGCTGGCTGGTCCCGCTGGAGGACGCGCCCGCGCACCTGGCGCCGGTCGCCCTCAACCCGGGTGACGTGGTCTTCCTGCGCGACGGCCGGGGGCACATCCTGGCCGACCACCCCGCGTCGGTGCCCCAGGAGCCCGGCACCGCCGAGAGGTGCCCGAACACCGCCCCGCACTCCTCCATCGGGCACGTCACCGTCGGCGGCGACGGCCCCGAGACCAGCCTGCTCTGCGGCAACTACCACCTCGACCAGGGCCGACCGCACCCGCTGGTGCGGCAGTTGCCCGAGGTGATCCACCTGACCACCCGGCACGGCCGGCACCCGGAGCTCAGCGCCGCGGTCCAACTCCTGGGCTCCGAGGTCGAGAACCCCCGGATCGGCTCCGACGGCATCGTGCCGACCCTGATCGACTCGCTGCTCCTCTACATCCTGCGGGCCTGGCTGGACGACCAGCCGGCGGCGGTGGCCCAGGGCTGGGCCGCGGCCCTGTCCGACGCGGCGGTGGCGCCGGCCCTGTCGGCCATCCACGCCGACCCCGCCGCCCAGTGGACCGTGGAAGGGCTCGCCGAGCGCGCCGGGCTCTCCCGCGCCGCCTTCGCCCGCCGGTTCGCCGCCCTGGTCGGGGAGCCGCCGATGGCGTACCTCACCCGGTGGCGGATGACCACGGCGGCCCGGCTGCTGCGCGAGTCGGACGCCCCGCTCACCGCCGTGGCCGCGCGGGCCGGCTACGGCTCGGAGTTCGCCTTCGCCAAGGCCTTCAAGCGGGAGTTCGGCCAGGCCCCGGGCGGCTACCGGCGGGAGTCGCGGGCGGCCTGAGCCGGCCGGGGGCCGACCCGCGCGCGGGTCGGCCGCACCGGGGAGCGGTCCGCCGCCGGGAGCGCGGGCGGGTACCGGCCCCGGTCAGTCCATCGCCAAGTGCGCGGACGGGTCCCCGGCCGGCGGCAGCGGGCGCGCCCCGGCCGGGCGCAGCCCGTGCAGGTAGACCGCGGTGTGCCGGGCGGCCAGCGCCTGGGCCGCCTCCTTCGGCAGGTGCGGCATCGGCCGGCAGACCATGGCCGCAGCCGTGATCAGGTCGAACGGGCCGACGTCCGCCCGTACTTCACCCTGCGCGCGGCCGTCTTCGAGTACCTGCGCCAGCGCGTCCACGATGGCCCGCTGGAGCTCCTGCACCCGCTCGTCGTGCAGCACCGGACCGCCGATCAGGGGCATGACCAGGTGGTCGCGCTGTTCGACGATCCGGCGGAAGACCTCCTCCAGGACGGCCATCGGACCGCCCCCGGCCGCCCGGGCCGCGTCCAGCGCGGCCAGCCCGCTCTCGAACCCCTCCACCGTCACGTCCCGGATCAGCGACTCCCGGTCGGGGAAGCGCCGGTAGAGCGTGCCGATGCCCACCCCGGCCCGGCGGGCGATGTCGTCGAAGGCGACGGCGGTGCCCCGCTCCCGGAAGAGCTCGCGGGCGGCGGCCAGGATCTTCTCCCGGTTCCGCCGGGCGTCGGCGCGCAGTGTGGTCATGCCGCCGATGCTAGGGCCTGACTCCCGTCCCGGCAGGCCGCGGGCGGGTGGCCGGAAATGTATGTGGAGGAATTCCTCCAGATATGGCTACGGTGGGGGCACCACCGAGGAGTTCCACCGCACCAGGAGGACAGCCATGTCAGAGGACCGGTTCTTCGTGCTCGCGCCCGGCGGGACCCGCCCCACCCGCGTCCCGCTGCCGCCGGGCTTCGGCGTCAAGGTGGCCACCGGCGACAGCGAGGGCCGGCTCGCCGTCCTGGAGAACCGGCTGGACGTGGACATCCCCGAGCACGTCCACGAGCGGATGGACGAGTTCGTCTACGTCCTGGAAGGTGCGCTGGAGGTCGACTACCGGGGGCGCACCCACCGGCTGACCGCCGGGATGTCGGTCCTGCTGCCGCACGGCGTCCCGCACGCGATGCGCAACGCCTCGCAGCCCCCGGCCCGGGCGCTGCAGGTCTCCACCCCCGGCGGCTGGGACCGCTTCGTGGAGGACATGTTCGCCGCCGGCCCGGACGTCCGCACCCCCGAGGGCGCGATGGACCTGCGCAAGGTCAACGTGCTGGGCGAGCCGTACGGGATGCGGTACACCGAGGGCACCATGACCCTGGACTGACGTACCGTCAACCGGCCCTTCTTTCAAGAAAATGCGCGCGCCCGGCACCCCCTCCTCGGGGTGCCGGGCGCGCGCGTTCAGCGCGGGAGTGCTACCACATCACGGGCAGCCGCTCCGGCAGCCGCTTCATGAAGCGGGTGCGCCAGACCAACTGGTCGACCGGGACGGCCAGGTGGAGTTCCGGCAGCTTCTCCACGAGCGTCTGGACGGCGATCTCGGCGTGCTTGCGGCCCAGCGCGGTGGCCGGGCAGTAGTGCTGGCCGCCGCCGAAGGACAGGTGGGAGGCGGCGTTGGGGCGCCCGATGACGAACTCCTCGGCGTCGGGGAACTGCTCCTCGTCGAAGTTCGCCCCCTCGACCAGGACGAGCACCAACTCGCCCTTCTTGACCAGGGTGTCGCCCAGCATGACGTCCTCGGTCGCCAGCCGCGGCAGCCCGTCGCCGATGGACAGGTTGACCCGCAGCAGCTCCTCCACCGCGCCCGGGATCAGGGTGTGGTCGGCGCGCAGCTCCTTCCAGACCTCGGGCCGCTGGAAGAGGGAGAAGAGGGCCATGGTCAGGAAGCCGGCGGTGGAGACGACCCCGGCGCCGAACATCGTGACGCCGACGGTGGCCAGCATCTCGTCCGTGAGGTGGTCGTACTCGGGGTCCTCGCGCAGCGCGGCCAGTTCCGCCATCAGCCCGGTGGTGGCCGGGTCGTCGAGGCGGCCGACCATGTGCGCCATGTCGCGGTCCCAGTTGACCTTGGCGCCGGTGATCGGGCAGGCGGAGTTCATGAACGCGATGTCCAGGCTCCGCGAGAGCAGCGCCGCGTCCTCCTGCGGGATGCCCAGGATGTGGCAGTGCATGCCCTGCGAGTAGGGCTCGGTGAACTCGCCGCGCAGGTCGGCGGTGGGACCGTGCGCGATCATCGCGTCCACCAGCGCCTCGGCCTGGCCGCGCATCCAGTCCGCGAGGCCCGGCGCCTTCGGGTTGAGCGCCTTGAGCACGGCCTTGCGCAGGCCGGCGCCGGTGATGTTGCCCATGTTGTTGACGACCTCCGGGGGGATCGTCAGCGCGTACTGGCGCGGGACACCGGGGGCGGAGGTGTCCTTGAGGGAGAAGATCCGGTCCTCCAGGACCCGCTTGGCCAGCGGATAGGAGGAGACCAGCCAGGCTTCGTCCCCGGCTATCGTCCGCACCCGCTTGACGGGCTCCCGGTCGCGCAGGCCGGCCACCTCGGGGGGCAGCCGGTCGCCACGGGCGTCGAAGGGGAAGTCGAGCAGCGGCTTGACGGCCGTGGTCATCGGGGGGTGTCTCCATCCGTGTCGGGAGTGATGATGGCGTGGCCCTGGTTGCGGGAGGCCCGCAGTCCGGACCCGCGCGAGTAGAGGAGCTCGGCCATCGGCAGGAGCTGGTGGTAGCAGTTCAGCGACGAGGGGACCCCGAGGATGGCGGGGCTGTCGATGAACAGCGGCACCTCGGCGCAGACGTAGTCCAGGCAGACCCGCTTCTGGTCCGCGGTCGGCTCCTCGCCCCGGGAGGACAGGAAGCGCGACACCAGGGCCTCGCAGGTCTCGCTGAAGTCGGCGTCGAAGGAGAGCCGGTCACGGATGTCGGTGTGGATCCGCAGGTAGTCGTCGTTCTCCGCGAGGTCGGACATGGCGTGGCCGCGCAGGCGGCCGGTGCCGTCGTCCAGGGCCTCCACGGCGGCCGTCACCTTGGCGCGCACGCCGCGCAGGTTCTTGACCGCCTTGCGGCGCGCGTCCTCCTCGGTGTACCCGGATACGGCGTACATCTCGGCGACGTGCATGTCGGTGTAGACCAGGTCCACTTGGTCGAAGTGGTCCAGTCCCCAGCGGGTCAGGTCGAGGACCCGCTGGTGGGTGAAGTAGCTGTTGCCGGGGGAGATCCCGATGACCGCGTGCGCGCCCTCGTCGTTGATGACGCGGCAGTGGTCGGTGAAGGGTTCAGATCGGAACGATGAGCCCGTGGTCAGGGGCTGCGGCAGGATCGGACGGTCTATCGGGGAGACGGTCTGAGTCGTCAATCCTCAATTTTCCTTATTGCATTGCTAGTCCCCAATGGGCCCTGCGCCCTGGGTGTGGCAACGCCGTCGAGACGCTAACCGGCGAAGGTAATCGGAGCGACGGAGCCGGTGCAGATCAAGCCACCTTCTACCCTCCGGTACGCGTGGTTTGTGCAGCACGCACTTCCGCTTGTGCCCTCCACCAGCCCTTTACGGCATCTCCATCCCGGCTCCAGGGCCATCCTTCCGCTCTCCAGAAGGTAAGGCCGGATTTTGGCGTTGTCTGAAAATCGCCTACTCGGGAGGGCTGATGGTCTCTACCACTCGGCCGTATGATCTTGGAAAATCCGGGCATATCGTGATGTTCTGATGTTTTACTTGCCTGAGTCACCGGTGTCTCACGTGCCAAAAGACGAACAAGTTCAGCCATCAACCATCTTGGCCGAGGGTGTCCGGAAGGCTCCGTACCGTGAGTGCCTGGCCCGCCGACAGGTACCCGGACGGCCGGGAGCGCAGAATTGACCAGGAGCCCGGGCGGAAGGGGACGACAGGTGCCAGCGGACCGGCCGGGGGGAGAGCCAGACCTCGACGCCCCGGACGAGCGGGCCCCGGGGATCCTCCTGTCGGAGCCCGGCACCCTGCTCGAACGCGTGGCGGTGGCCGTCTTCGGCCTCGACGAACAGGGCCGGGTGGCCTACTGGGGGCCGGGCGCGCAGGACCTCTTCGGGCATGCGGCGGCCGAGGCGCTGGGCCGGCCCGCCGAGCTGTTCCTGCCGGACCCGCCCGGTACCGTCGCCCGGCTGCTGGAGCGCGCCCGCGCCCTGGGCTACTGGCGGGTCCGGCTGGCGGCCCGGCACCGCGACGGCACCGTCTTCGACTGCGGCTTCCGGGTCTTCCCCGTCGCCGGGGCCGACGGCGGCCGGGTGGTGATGGGCCTGGCCAGCGGCAGCGAGGGCCTGGACCGGGTCAAGACCAACCTGGCCTTCCTCGACGCGCTCTTCGAGACCTGCCCCATCGGCCTGGTGATGCTCGACGAGGAGCTGCGCTACGTCCACCTCAACCAGGCCCTCGCCGACATGGACGGCCTGCCCGTCGCCGAGCACCTGGGCCGGCGCATGTCGGAGGTGATGCTCACCTCCGACGGCGGGGAGTACCAGCGCATCCTGCGGGCCGTGGCCGACGGCGGCCGGCCGGTGGTCGGCGCCCTGGTCGGCCTGCGCACCGCCGGCCGGCCCGATGTGGACCAGGTGCGGTCGGTGAGCTTCTTCCCGCTCACCCGGGCGGTCGGCACCCCCGCCGGGGTGGGCGGGCTGCTGATCGACGTCACCGACCGCGAGCAGGCCATCCTCGAGGCCACCGCCGCCCGCCGCCGGCTCGCCCTCATGGACCGGGCCGCCACCTCCATCGGTACCACCCTCGACGTGCACGTCACCGCGCAGGAGCTGGTCGACACGGTGGTACCGGAGTTCAGCGACGCCTGTGTGGTCGAACTGGTGCAGTGGATGAGCGAGCCGGAGGTCTTCACCCCCGAACTGCCGCTGGTCACCCGCCGGATCGCGGCCGGCACCACGCTGCCCGGCGCCGCGGCCGAGCTGGTCGGC
Organism: Streptomyces sp. NPDC089919; assembly: GCF_040684615.1. Taxonomy (NCBI): domain Bacteria; kingdom Bacillati; phylum Actinomycetota; class Actinomycetes; order Kitasatosporales; family Streptomycetaceae; genus Streptomyces; species Streptomyces sp. NPDC089919. The sequence goes on along the minus strand of NZ_JBFBGK010000010.1, from coordinate 106,994 downwards.
GGGCAGGACCGGGCGCTCTACCCGCCGGGCTCCAGCATCCACCGGATGCTCAGCAGCGGGCGGCCGGTGTGCGTCCCGGTCAACGAGGAGTTCCTGACCCGTACCGTCGTCGACCCCGACCTGGCCCGGCTGCTCGTCGCCAGTGGCCTGACCGCCATCCTCATCGCCCCGCTGGTCGCCCGCGGCACCGTCCAGGGCATCGCCATGTTCGGCCGCTCCGGCGCCCGGCCCCACTTCACCCGGGACGACCTCAAGCTGGCCGGCGAGCTGGCCTCCCGGGCCGCCCTCTGCCTGGACAACGCCCGCCTCTACAGCCGGGTCCAGGACATCGCCCTCACCCTCCAGCGCGCCCTGCTGCCCAGCGCGCTCGCCGAGAGCCCGTACGTCGAGGTCACCCACCGCTACCTGCCCGGCAGTGGCAGCACCGAGGTCGGCGGCGACTGGTACGACGTGATCGGCCTGCCCGACGGCCGCGTGGACCTGGTGGTCGGCGACGTGATGGGCCACGGCGTGCCCGCCGCGGCCTCCATGGGCAAGCTCCGCCTGACGGCCCGGGCCCTCGCCCCCCACCAGGCCGAGCCCGGCGACCTGCTCGCCGAACTGGACGCCTGCGCCCGGGAGTCCGGGATCGAGCTGGCGACCTGCTTGTACCTGCGCTACGACCCGGGCACCGGAGCCGCCCGGATCGCCAACGCGGGCCACCCGCCCGCCCTGTTGCGGCACCCCGACGGCCGGATCACCGCGCTCGGCGCGGATCTGGGCGTCCCGCTCGGCGTCGGCGGCGTGCCCTTCCGCACCACCGGGGCGGTGCTGCCGGACGGCGCCACCCTGGCCCTCTACACCGACGGCCTGGTCGAGGCCCGCGGCCGGGACATCGACACCGGGATCGAGGCCCTGCGGGCGTGCTTCCGCTCGGCCACCGGCCCGTTGGCGGCGGCCGCCGACCGCGTGCTGGCCACCCTGCTGCCGGAACCGCCCACCGACGACACGGTCCTGGTCCTGGCCCGGCTCCGGCGCGCCACTCCGGCCTGACCGCCGTCACCCGTGCACTCCGGGGTCTCCCGCTGCACACGCGCAACCGCTAGCGTGAGCTGACTACTCGTCAGTACGTGGCTGACGCCTCCCCGAGGAGTGCCATGCGCCGTGCCGTGCCTCAACGCCCATTTCTGGCCGCCCTGTTGGTCCTGCTTCTCGGACTGCTGACACCGGCGCCGGCCGCCGCCGCCGGGGCGGCGGGCACGGTGCTGCGGCACACCCCGGTGGTGTTCGTGCACGGCTACGGCGACACCGCCGCGGCCTTCGACGGCTTCGAGGACTACCTGCACGCGCACGGCTACCTCGGCAGCGACCTCGCCGAATGGGGCTACGACTGGACCGAGTCCAACGCCGCCAACGCGGACCGCTTCGGCGCCTTCCTGGACCGGGCCTTCCCCGGCCGCCAGGTCGACGTGGTGGCCCACAGCATGGGCTCCCTGGTCACCCGCCGGTACCTCAAGGACGGCGGCGCGGCCCGGGTCCGGGCCTGGGTCTCCCTCGGCGGACCCAACCACGGCGCGGGCGACGCCGTGTACTGCGGTCCCTTCGGCCCCTTCTGCGACCTGCACGCCGCCTCACTCGCCGAGATGGCCCCCGGCAGCGCCTTCCTCACCGCCCTGAACGACGGCGACGAGACCCCCGGCGCCACCCGGTACCTCACCTTCAGCTCCGCCTGCGACCAGCAGGTGCCGCCCGGCGACAGCCGGATCCCCGAGTCCACCCGGCTGGCCGGGGCCGAGAACATCCTCCTCCCGGTGGGGGACAGCGGCTGCCCCTCCCACGGCGGGCTGCTCGGCAACGACTGGATCCGGCAGCGGATCCTCACCGAGTTCGCCGCCGACCCGGCGGAGCCCGTCACCCCGGCGCGGGGACCGTTCCGCATCACCGTGAACCAGGCCCGGCTCACCGGCAGCGAGGAGAACGCCCCGGAGATCTACGACGGCATCACCCTCACCACCGACGGGACCACCACCGCCCTGTGGCACCGCGACCGGGCCGCCGCCACCGCCTTCCCGGACTGGGACCCCTGGTACGGGCTGGACGACACCGCCCGCAGCCGGGTCTTCACGGACGAGGCGACCATCCGCGTCACCGCCACCGACGCCGACTACTCGGCCGGCAACAACGACGACGTGCTGGCCGCCGGCCGGGTGCACTGGGACGGCGCGCTCGGCTTCGGCCGCCACACCGCCCTCTTCCACGGCGTGGACGGCGGCGAGGTGACCGTGGTCTACACCGTCACCCCCGAGCCCGCCGCGCCGGTCTGCCGGATCCGGGTGGACCGGGCCGAGCTGGCCTACTTCGACGACGGCACGACCCGCCCGGCCCTCTACGGCGACATCGCCGTGCGCACCGCCGACGGCACCCGCACCCCGCTGTGGTCCCGCTCCGCCGACAGCCCCGCGACCTTCCCCAACAAGGGCGCCCGCACCGACCCGGATCCGTACTTCTACCAGCGGATCGGCGCCGCCACGAGCTACGGCCCGGGGCCGCTGGAGCTCTCCGTCCGGCTGTGGGACCACGACGCGAGCTCCGCCGACGACCTGGTCGCCCGCGGCACCGCCGACTGGAACCCCTACGGCGATGCGCCCGGCACCCGCACCACCGCTTTCCAGGGCGACGACGGCGGCCGGGTCGAGGTCACCTGGACGGTGCTCTGCGGCTGACCGGGCCCCGCGGACACGACGGGCGCCGCGCCGGGTGCGGGCGTAGATTGGCGGTCCGGGCCGGTGTCCGGCGCCGTCCGGGGCGCCCGGCCGGCCCGGGAACGCGGGAGGCCGCGATGGCCACGTACGTGCTGATCCCCGGTGCCGACGGGCGGGCCTGGTACTGGCACCTGGTCGCCGCCGAGCTGCGCACCCGGGGGCACCAGGCGGTGCCGGTGGACCTGCCGTACGGCCGCTCCGACGGGCTCGAGGAACACGTCGACGCCGTGCTGGCGGCCATGGTCTCGGCGCCGCTGACCCCGCACCCCCTGGTACTCGTCGCCCAGTCGCTGGCCGGCTTCGTCGCCCCGCTGGTCTGCGCGCGGGTGCCGGTGGACGCGCTGGTCCTGGTCAACGCCATGGTGCCGGCGCCCGGCGAGAGCGCGGGGGAGTGGTGGGAGGCCACCGGGCAGCCGGCGGCCCGGGCGGCCCTGGCCGCCCGGGAGGGCCGGGACCCGGACGCCCCCTTCGACCTGCGCACCGACTTCTTCCACGACGTCCCGGAGGAACTGACCGCGCAGGCCCTGGCGGCCGGACCGGCCGGCCCGCCCGAGGCGATCTTCATCCAGCACTGGCCGCTGACCGGCTGGCCGCCCGTGCCCACCCGCTTCATCCAGGGGCGCGAGGACCGCTTCTTCCCCCTCGACTTCCAGCGCCGGCTGGTGGCGGAGCGGTTGGGCATCACCGTGGAGGAAGCCCCCGGCGGCCACCTGCTCGCCCTCAGCCGCCCCCGCGAACTCGCCGACCTGCTCGCCGGTCCACCCGCCTGAACTGCGCCTTTGCCCGCCCCCGCCGTCGGAGGGAAGAACGGCGTCGGCGAGACTGTGCCGTGACTTCGCACCAGACCAGCCGCTTCATCGGCGCCGCCTTCGGACTCGTCTTCGTCCTCGCCAACGCCGGCGCGCTCCCCGCGGCCGCCCGCACCCCGCTGCGGATGCTCGCCATCGGGGCCTTCCTCCTGCTCTTCCGCGCCATCCGGCGGGCGGCCCCCGCACCCGGCGACCCGGCGCCCGCGACCGCGCCGGCGGCGGGCGCGGTCTTCGGCCGCGGCTACCGGCTGATCGTGGCGGCCGAAGTCGCCGCCCTGCTCGGCGGGCTCGTGGTGCTCAACCCGGTGCTGCACGCCCCCCGGGCGACGGTGGGCTGGATCGCGCTCGTGGTGGGACTGCACTTCTTCGGACTGGGCCTCGTCTGGCGGCGGCCCTCGATCCACGCACTGGCCGGCGCGCTGACCGCGTGCGGCGCCGCCGGACTGGTGCTGGCCGGCTGCGGCGCGCCGGACGCGGCGATCCGCGCGGTGGCCGGGGTGCTGCCCGGGCTGGTGCTCCTCGGCTCCGTCGGGTGGAGCGTGCGCGGCCGGCGGGAGCGCCTGGGCGCCCCCGCCTGACCCGCGGGCCCCGGGGCCGGGATCACTCGAAGCGCGACGGGTCCCCCGCGCCCACGCGCACGATCTCGGCCTCGCCGCTGGAGAAGTCGACCACGGTGGTGGCCCGGGTCCCGCAGTCGCCCGAGTCGACCACGGCGTCCACGACGTGGTCGAGGCGCTCCTTGATCTCCCAGCCCTGGGTCATCGGCTCGTCCTCGTCCGGCAGCAGCAGCGTGCTGGACAGCAGCGGCTCGCCCAGCTCGGCGAGGATCGCCTGGGTCACCACGTGGTCCGGGATGCGCACCCCGACCGTCTTCTTCTTGGGGTGCTGCAACTGCTTGGGCACCTCGGAGGTGGCCGGCAGGATGAAGGTGTACGCCCCCGGGGTGGCGGCCTTCACCGCCCGGAAGACGTTGTTGTCGATGTGCACGAACTGCCCCAGCTGCGCGAAGTTCTGGCACACCAGCGTGAAGTGGTGCTTGTCGCCCAGATTGCGGATCGTGCGGATCCGGCCGACGCCCTCCCGGTTGCCCAGCGCGCAGCCGAGCGCGAAACACGAGTCCGTGGGGTACGCGATGAGCGAACCGGAGCGGACCAGGTCCGCGACATTGCTGATCGTGCGCGGCTGAGGGTTGTCAGGGTGCACGTCGAAGTACTTCGCCATCCGCCGAGCCTACGTGACCGAACCCACCCCCCGCGCCAACCCACGGGCCCGCGCCGTGCGCAGGGCCCGCCCGGGCCGGCCCGCTCAGTCGAGTCCGAGGAGCCGGGCTGCGGTCGCGCGCATCTCGACCTTGCGGATCTTTCCGGTGACGGTCATCGGGAACTCCGTCACCACGTGGACGTACCGCGGGATCTTGAAGTGGGCCAGGCGGCCCTCGCAGTAGGCCCGCACGGCCGCGGCGGTCAGGGGTTCGGCGCCCTCGCGCATCCGGACCCAGGCCATCAGCTCCTCCCCGTACTTGGGGTCGGGCACCCCGATCACCTGGACGTCCAGCACGTCGGGGTGGGTGTACAGGAACTCCTCGATCTCCCGCGGGTAGAGGTTCTCGCCGCCCCGGATCACCATGTCCTTGATCCGGCCGGTGATGCTCAGGTAGCCGTCCTGGTCCATCACCGCCAGGTCGCCGGTGTGCATCCAGCGGGCGGCGTCCACGGCCTCGGCGGTGCGCTCCGGCTCCGCCCAGTAGCCCAGCATCACCGAGTAGCCGCGGGTGCAGAGCTCGCCCGGTTCGCCGCGCGGCACGGTCCGGCCGGTGTCGGGGTCGACGACCTTCACCTCCAGGTGCGGGCCGACCCGGCCGACCGTCGAGACCCGGCGCTCGATCGAGTCGTCGGAGCGGGTCTGGGTGGAGACGGGGGAGGTCTCGGTCATCCCGTAGCAGATGGCCACCTCGGCCATCCCCATCCGCTCGATGACCTCCTTCATCACCTCGACCGGGCAGGGCGAGCCCGCCATGATGCCGGTCCGCAGGCTGGAGAGGTCGTACCCGTCGAAGCCCGGGTCGGCCAGCTCCGCGATGAACATCGTCGGCACCCCGTACAGGGAGGTGCAGGCCTCGGCCGCCACCGCGGCGAGGGTGGCCGCCGGGTCGAAGGCCGGGGCCGGGATCACCATGGCGGCGCCGTGGCTGGTGCAGGCCAGATTGCCCATGACCATGCCGAAGCAGTGGTAGAAGGGCACCGGGATGCAGACCCGGTCCCGCTCCGTGTAGTGGCACAACTCGCCGACGAAGTAGCCGTTGTTGAGGATGTTGTGGTGCGAGAGGGTGGCGCCCTTGGGGAAGCCGGTGGTGCCCGAGGTGTACTGGATGTTGACCGGGTCGTCGGGGCTCAGCAGGGCGGCGGCGCGGGTCAGCGCGGCCGGGTCGGCGGTCCGGCCGCGCTCCAGCAGCCGGTTCCACAACTCGCCCTCCAGCAGGGCGACGAACTCCAGCTCCGGGCAGTCCGGCCGGACCTCCTCGATCATGGCGGCGTAGTCGGAGGTCTTGAAACGGTTCGCCGCCACCAGCAGCCGCATCCCCGACTGCTGGAGCACATAGGCCAGTTCGTGCGAGCGGTAGGCCGGGTTGACGGTCACCAGGACCGCACCGATCTTGGCGGTGGCGTACTGCACCAGCGTCCACTCGGCCCGGTTCGGGGCCCAGATGCCGACCCGGTCGCCCTTGGCGATGCCGAGGTCCAGCAGTCCCAGGGCCAGCGCGTCGACCTCGGCGGCCAGCTCGGCGTACGTCCAACGGAGCCCGGCGGAGCGGTCGATGAGGGCGTCGCGGTCGGGGAAGCGCCGGACCGTGCGGTCCAGGTTCTCGCCGATGGTGTCGCCGAGCAGCGGCACCTCGCTGACTCCGGACGCGTAGCTGGACGCGATGGACACACGTACCTCCTGGGATCGCCGGGCGGACCGAATGACGGTGCCCCGGCCGCCGAGGGCGACCGGGGCACCGATTGTTGCCGATCTCAGGACCGCGTGGACGCCGGGATCAGAACTCGGTGGAGACGGACGCCCCGCCGAAGCCGGCCGCGGCGTACAGGCTGACGTACACGTAGCCGCTGGGCGGGGACGCGACGGTCAGGGTCTCGGCGTTGGTGCCGGCGTGCACCGAACGGGAGGTGTAGGAGCCGGTGGTGGCCCAGTTGGAGGCGCTGTAGTAGAGGTCGGCGTCGCCGGTCCCGCCCGCGACGGTGATCTTCAGGGACGTGGTGCCGGCCGGCACCTTCACGAACAGGTAGGCGTAGTTGCCCGTGGTGGCCGACAGGTTGGAGCGGCGGCAGTTCTTGCCCAGCTCGCGGCTGTCGGTGGCGGTGCACTCCGGCAGCCCGGCGGGCACCCCGCAGTCACCGGCGGCGCACCTGGTGAGCCAGCTCGCGAAGTCGGCGTCGTACCGGGTGCCGATGGTGGAGGTCAGCAGGGTGCGCGCGGCGGCCCAGTTGCCGGTCCGGTAGTAGCCGAGCAGGGTGGTGACGTCCTGCGGGTGCGACTGGAGCAGGTAGCGGACGGCCAGGTAGCCCCAGCGGTAGACCCGGGTGCTGTCCGAGTTGTCGTAGGTGGTGTCGAAGAGCTGGCTGAGCCGGTAGGTGTTCCTGCCGGCCTCGGTCTGCGCCTCGGTGTACACGACGTTGCGGTAGGAGTAGGAGATGTACTCGGCGAAGCCCTCGACCCACATCACCGTCGGCGTGGTCATGCCGGCGTCGAAGTTGCCGTACATGTCGAAACGGCCGTCGAGGTAGTGCGTGTACTCGTGGTTGAGGTTCCAGATCTGGAAGTCGGGGCGCAGCCACTCCGCCTCGTGGGCGATGAAGCGGGGCTGGTTGTCGGCCGAGGACGGGTCGTTGCCCTCCTCGTACATGCCGCCGTTGTCGGTGTCGATGCCGTAGATGATCCCGGCGTACATCTTGTAGTCGGTGCTGGAGTCGAAGACCGCGACCTCGAGGTTGGTGTTGCGGTCGTTCGCCACCGGGCCGTTGTCCTTGACCACGCCGTGGAAGTAGGCGTTCTGGTTCAGCATGCTGGTGCAACTGGCCGCCAGCTGGGCGGTGGTCATCTCCTGCGCCACGATGTGCAGGGTCGGTGCGCAGGTGTACGAGAGGGTGAGCACCGCCAGACGGACCCGGTTGGCGAGGTCGCAGGTGCCGTAGTAGGAGCAGTTGGCCTTGTCGTAGCTGTCGGCCATCTCCGCGACGCCTGTCCACAGGGCGGCGGTGCGCCCGGTGATGGTGCTGCGGCCCAGGAGCTGCTTGGCCATCGGCCGGACGGTCGCCTGGAGCGGGGTCTCCTTGAGGAAGCGGCCCAGTTCGCGGCCGGCGTTGGCGGCCAGGTAGCCCTTGTCGGTGCCGAGCAGGTCGTCGTGGTTGACGGCGAAGTCGCGCATCGTGGTCAGCACGCTCGGGTCGGCCTGGACGGCGGTGACGAAGGCCGGGACCTGGTGTCCGCGGAAGAGCACGGTGTACGTGTTGTTGACCGCGGCGACCATCCACCAGGAGGCGTCGTAGGCGGAGTTGTAGCCGGCCAGCAGGCGCTTGACGACCCAGAGGTAGCGGGCGTTCTCGCCGGCGCTGTCGATCAGGGTGACCGCCTCGGCCAGGGTCTGGCCGTTGGCGTCGGTGACGTCGAAGGCGTGACCGGCGGCGTAGAAGGCGTCCAGGCCGCCGCGGATGGCGCTCTGCAGGGCGGTGCCGTACGTGCCGACGGTGCCGGGCTGGCCGTACTGCACGTAGTAGCCGGCGCGCAGGTACAGCACCACCTGGGCGGCGGAGGTGGAGTTGTTGCCCGGGTAGCCGGCGGCGGTGTCGCGCAGCGCGTTGGCCACGGTCACCATCTGCGCCTCGCGGAAGAGCGACTTGGAGTCGTTGCCGGTCACCGAGAAGAGGGTGTTGATGCAGTCGGTGTCCACGGCCTTGATCTGCTGGACCAGGGCGCTGCCGGTCTTCGAGGTGAAGTCGGAGAGGCGGCAGGCGGCCGCGGCGGCCGCCGAGGGGACGGCCGCAGAAGCGTTACTGCTGCTCTTGCCGCGGCCGGCTCCCCGGTCGGTGGCGAAGTGCAGGGCGGCCTTGGCCGAATCCAGCGGCGGGCGAAGGTCGGCCGACCGGGTGCGGGAGCCACCGCCGCGGGCCGGGGAGGTCGCGGGCGCCAGCGCGGCGGCGGCCTCGGTCGCGGTGGCGGCCAGCGGGCCGGCGCCCGGCCGGGGAGCCGGGGCGGGCCGGGGGGCCGGCACGGGCCGTGGGGATCCGGCCGGTGCGGCGGCGGCCGGGCCGCCGGGGGCGAGCAGGGCCAGGCCCAGACACAGGGTCAGGGCGGATATGAGCAGACGGGCGAGGTCTCTCATCGTGGGGGAACTGCGCATGGGGATTGGCCTCCAGGCCAGGCGGCGGACCGTGCTCGGGGCACGGCTGTGGGGAGGGGAAGCCGCGGACCGCGGTGGCGCAGGGTGGGGGGTGGGCCCGCGCTGTCATGTACACGCGTTGACGTGTGACATGTACCATTGCACGCGTCACATGGCTCAGGGAAGTCCTGCGAATGGCCAAGAATGGGTCAACTCCGGTCGGACAACCGGAAGTCGGGGGACATTTCGGCACCGATTCGGCCGTGACGCACGGAAGTCCCCGGCCACGGGTGGCCGGGGACTTCCGTGTCGTCTGAGCGGTGTCCGCCGCGGGCTGTCAGCTACGCGGGGTCAAGCGGGTGCCGGGGCGTCAGTGCCGCTCGCGCAGGTCCGCGTCCGCCTTGGAGGCGGTGAAGCCGCGCAGGCCGCGGGCCTTGGCGGTGGCCGCCGGCTTGCCGCAGAAGGCCGGCTCCAGGGTGCCGCCCAGCGCGGTGTTCGCCACGCCGTGGTTGGAGGTGTTGGCCATCGCCGTCAGGCTCCGGCTGCCGTCCCGCGTGGTGAAGGTGTAGGTGTAGAAGCCCTGCACCGTGCCGGTGTGCCCGTAGACCGACACCCCGCAGGAGAGGTCGTAGCGGCGCAGCCCCAGCCCGTAGAAGCGGGTGTTGGTGGCGTCGGTCGGGGTGACCGTGGTCATCGCGTCCAGCATCGCCGGCTTCAGCAGCTTGCCGCCGAGCAGGGCGGACAGGAAGGTGCTCAGGTCCGCCGGGTTGGAGATCATCGCACCGGCGGACTGGGCCCAGGAGACCGTCTGCTCGGTGGAGTCCACCAGGGGGGCGCCCGCCTCGTCGGGGTACAGGTAGCCGTTGACGTGCAGGCCCTTGATCTGGGTGTCCGGGTGCACGTACGAGGTGTTGCGCAGCTTCAGCGGCTTGATGATGCGGCGGTCGTACTCCTTGACCACCGGGTGGCCGGTGACCTTCTCGATGATCATGCCGACCACCACGAAGTTGGTGTTCGAGTACTTGTACGCGACGCCCGGCTGCGTGGTGCGGGGCAGCGCCAGCGAGAGGTCGACCAGCTCCTTGTACGTGAACACCTTGTTGCGCACGGCCTCGAAGCCCGGCACGGTCTGCGCGAACATGTTGTCCGTGTAGTCCGCCAGCCCGCTGCGGTGGGTCATCAGGTTGCGGACCGTGATCGTGTCGTCCGGCAGCAGGCCGGGCAGGTACCGGTTGACCGGGGCGTCCAGCTCGACCTTGCCCTCCTGGACCAGCTGCAGCAGGACCACGCTGGAGAAGGTCTTGGTCACGCTGCCGATCCGGAAGCGCGCCCGGGTGTCCATCGCGGCGCCGGTCACCCGGTCCCGGACGCCCGCGGTCCGCGTGCGGACGCCCTCGGGGCCGGTGAAGCGGGCCATCGCGCCCGGCGCGCCGTTGGCGAGGGTGTTGTCCAGGACCTTCTGGATGCCCTCCAGGTCGGGGGAGGGCACGGTCGTCTTGGCCGGGGCGGCGGCGTGCGGGGCGGCGGGGGCGGCATGGGCGCTCGCGGCCGGCACGAGGGCGCCGGAGAGGGCGGCGAGCAGGGCGGCACTGACGGCCAGACGTCGACGCTGCGACAGGGGCACGGTTCATCCTCGAGGTCGTTCGGTGCGGGCAACTGGCCTGCGGTGGTCGGCCGCAGGCCCGGGCGCCCGGCGCGCAGCGCCCGGTTCCCGGTCCCGAAGATCATGAGTGTGCCGGACGCCGATCGGTTCCCGGTCCGGCCCCCGTATCCACGGAATTTTCACCACGCGGCCTCCGGTGCCCGGCATGCCCCGGTTTGGGATGGCCGGGGGCAACCCGCCGCGCGACAATGGGAGCCGGGACACCGGCCCGTGGACCCGCCGCGGTCGGAGCGGCCCGTCGGCGCGCCGCGCCCGCATCCCGCGCGGCCCGGGGCCCGGGGCCCGACGCAGGGAGGCACCCGTGGCACGCACCCCCACCCCTGACGTGCTGATCGTCGGCGCGGGTCCGGTCGGCCTGAGCGCCGCCGCCGGGCTGCGCGGCTGCGGTGTGGAGTGCCGGCTGGTCGACCGGCTGCCGCAGCGCCTGCCGTACGCCAAGGCGGTCGGCATCCAGCCGCGCACCTTCGAGGTCTGGGACCGGATGGACCTGGCCCGCCCGATGGCCGAGGCCGCCCTGCCGATCCGCGGCCAACTCGTCTACGTCGACGGCCGGGAACTGGCCCGCCTGGAGACCGTGCTGCCCGCCGAGGTGCCCTACCGCTTCGCCGCGCTGCCGCAGTACGAGACCGAGCGCCTGCTGGAGGAGCACCTCGCGGCCCGCGGCACCCGGATCGAACGCGGCACCGAACTCCTCTCGTTCGACCAGGACGAGGCCGGGGTCACCGCCCGGCTGCGCACCGCCGACGGCGCCGAGGAGGAGGTCCGCACCCGCTACCTGGTCGGCTGCGACGGGGCCCACAGCAGCGTCCGCAAGGGGCTCGGCCTCAGCTTCGAGGGCGGCGCCTTCCCCGACTCCTACATGCTGGCCGACGTCGAGGCCGACTGGGACCTGGAGCCCGGGTACGCGGTCCGCGCCACCCGCCGCTTCGACGACGGCACCCCCGACGACCTGCTGGTCTGCGTCCCGCTGCCGGGCGCGAGCCGCTACCGGCTCACCATGCGGCTCGCCCCCGAACTGGCCGCGCCCGCACCGAAGGGGGGCGGTGACGGCATCACCCACGGTCTCGACGGCACCGTCGACGTGCCCGGACTGGCCCACATCCAGGAGGTGGTGGACCGGCTTGCACCCCGGCCCGGCGCCCTCTCGCACCTGCGCTGGTCCTCGGTCTTCCGGATCAGCCACCGGATCGTCGACCGGTACGGCGCCGGCCGGGTGTTCATCGCCGGGGACGCCGCCCACATCCACCCGCCCACCGGCGGCCAGGGCATGAACACCGGCATCCAGGACGCCTGCAACCTGGCCTGGAAGCTCGCCCGGGTGCTGCGCGGCGGGTCCGGGCCCGCGCTGCTGGCCAGTTACGACGCGGAACGCCGGCCGGTCGGCGAGGAGGTGGTCGGCCGCACCGTCCGGCACGCCACCGAGGGGATGGAGACCGACCCCGAAGACCCCCGCACCCTGCTGCTGCGCGAGGCCCAACTGCTGGTCGGCTACCGCGGCGGCCCCCTCGCCGGAGCGCCGTACGGACCGGCGGACGCGCCCCAGCCCGGCGACCGGGCGCCCGACTGCACCGGCCTGACCGGCGCGCTCACCGCCTACCCGCTGCGGCTGCTGGACGTGCTGCGCGGCCGGGCCGACCACGTCCTGCTGCTGTACGCCGACGCGGAGGGCGCGCCCGGAGCCGGCGCGGGGGAGGCCGACGGCCTCGCCGGCGCCGGCGAGGCCGCCCGCGCCGCGGGCTTCGAGCCGGTGGCGCTGCTCGCCGGGGACGCCCCGCCGGAGCGCCCGGGCGCCGCGGGCCTGCCCCTCTACCGCGACGGCGCGGGCGAGTTCGCCCGCCTCTACCGGCCGCAGGGCCCGACCGGGTTCCTGGTGCGCCCCGACGGCCAGCTCGCCGCGCGCTTCCCGCTCGCCGCCACCGCGACCGCCCTGGCGCAGTACGCCGGACTGCTCGCTGCCCCGTCAACGCCAGCCACCGGCAGGTGAGTTGAGTCGGTGACCGGAACTCACCCGAAAGGGTGAGGCCGGGCCATCCAGCAGGCTGACCACGGTGCGACCGCGGGCGGACGCGGGCCGCCGCGCACCGCCGCTAGCGTCGGCTCCATGGTCATTCACCGCAGGGCGGCCACCGCCGCCGCGATCGTCCTGGCCCTCACCCTCCCGGCCGCCGCGGGCGCCGTGGCGGCCGGTCCGCCCGCCGCCCCGGCCGCCCGGCCCGCCGCCACCGCGCCGGACAGTCGGCCCGTCCCCGAACTCCCGCGCCCCACCGGCCCCTTCGCCGTCGGCAGCAGCGTCCTCCACCTCGTCGACCACTCCCGCCCCGACCCGTGGGTGGCGACCGCGGACGGCCGCGAGCTGATGGTCACGATGCATTACCCGGCCGCCCGCCCGGGCCCCGGCCGCCCCGCCCCCTACGCCACCACCGAGGAGGCCCGGCTGCTCGTCGAGGGCACCGGACTCGGCGACGTGCCCGCCGCCGAACTCGCCGCGCTGCGCACCCACGCCCGGACCGACCCCCGCCCCGCGCCGGGCCGGCACCCCCTCGTGATCCTCTCGCCCGGCTTCACCGTCTCCCGGTACACCCTCACCGCCCTCGCCGAGGACCTGGCAAGCCGCGGGTACGTGGTGGCCTCCGTCGACCACGCGTACGAGTCCTACGGCATCGAGGTGCCCGGCGGCCGGCTGCTGACCTGCGCCTCCTGCGCCGGGGTCTTCGACGGCAGCACCCCGGGCGGCAAGGTCACCGCCGGCCGGGCGCGGGACGTCTCCTTCGTCCTCGACCGGCTGACCGGCCGGCACCCGGCCTGGCGGTACTCCTGGAGCATCGACCCGCGCCGGGTGGGGATGGCCGGCCACTCCATCGGCGGGGCCGCCGCGGCCGCGGCGATGCTGGCCGACGGCCGGATCCGGGCCGGGGTCGACATGGACGGCGCCTTCCACGACGTGCTGCCGGCCGGCGGGCTCGGCGGCCGGCCGTTCCTGATGCTCGGCACCGACGACGAGGTGCACCGGCCCGGCGGCGAGGACCGCAGCTGGGACCGCACCTGGAGCGCCCTGGACGGCTGGAAGCGGTGGGTGACCTTCGCCGGCTCCGACCACTTCACCTTCACCGACGCCCCGGTCATCGCCGAGCACTTCGGACTGCCGGCCACCGACCTCACCGCGGCCCGCTCCCTGGCCCTCACCCGGGCGTACGTCGGGGCCTTCTTCGACCGGCAGCTGCGCGGCCTCGACCGGCCGCTGCTCGACGGCCCGACCCCCGGCAACCCGGAGGTGCACTTCTACCGGCCGTGACCGGCGGGCCGTCCGGGCCGGGCCGCGCGGCTCAGGTGCCCGCGCGCGCCGGCCCGGCGGGCATCGCCCGGGCGATCCGCACCACCAGGTCGCGGTACTCGGCCTCGGCGGCCCGCAGCCGCATCGCGGCCCGGGAGCTCTGGCCCGGCTCGGCGGGCACGTCCCGGCGGCGGCGGTCGGCGGCCTCCGCGAACATCGTGGCGAAGCCGGCCGCCACCGCCTCCGCCTCCCGGGCCCCGCCCGCCCGGGCCTGCTGGTAGCCCTGCTCGCGCACCTCGTCGGCGCAGTACTCGCGCAGTTCCAGCAGGCCGTCGTGGATGGTGGTCATCCGGTGCATCAGCCGCTGCTCGGGCCCGGCGTACCAGGGCGCCGAGAGCTCCACCCGGCCCGGCGCCGGCGCCGGCGGCCGGACCGCCCGCTGCAACGGCCCCAAGGTGCGGTGGGTGCGCCAGGGCTGCCAGAGGCGGGTGGCGAGCCGGGGGCCCACCACCGGCACCAGGAAGCCCGCGGCGATCACCAGCCCGTCGACCGCGATGAACTGCGTCACGCCCCGGTTGAGCGCGTCCCAGTCCCGGCCGGTCCAACGGGCCACCACGGCGGTCAGCTTGAGCGCCCCGAAGGCGAGGTTGAAGGAGTAGGCGAAGACCAGCACCACCAGCCCCAGACGCAGCGAGCGGTCCACCGCGGGCCCGCCGCCCCCGGCGCCGTCCCGCCGGATCTCCCGGGCCCACTTCCAGCACAGCACCGTCGTCGCGGAGGTGGCCACGATGTGGGCGACCAGGTAGAGCACCAGCATCTCGCGGATGTACGGCGTGTTGGCGTAGTAGGTGTCGAAGTCCTCGGGCCGCTCGGCCGGCACGTCGCCCAGCACGAAGCAGACGATCACCGCGGCGATCACCACGCCGCAGCCCCAGAGCCAGCCGCGCACCCGCCGGCGCACCCCCGGAGCCGCCCGAGCGTCCTCCCGCCAGTTCTCCAGCAGGACGAGACAGGCGCACGAGTGCGCGCACATCAGGCTGTGGACCAGCGGCGCCGAGAAGTTGTCGATCCCGGTCAGCTGGTTCACCACCGTGACCGTGGGCGGCGCGGAGAAGAAGAAGCCGAGGGCGACCAGCGCGAGTACGGCGTTGACCGCCCGCACCATCGGGATGTGGCGGCCCCGCAGCAGCCCCGGGAACTTGATCGCCAGGGCCACCGCCACCACGGCCGCCGGGACGTAGTAGCTGATGCCGTGTTGTGCCTGCACCGTCAGTTCTCCGGCCGTGCTTCCCGGGCGCGCTCGGCCTGGGAGCGGCGTGCGATGGACTCGATGAGCGCGATGATCGGCTCCGCCGTGTCCGGCGGTACGTCGACCAGCGCCCGCGCGGCGTACGCGACCACGCCCGGCTCCTCGCCGGGCGCCCCGCCGGGCACGGCCCCCAGCCGCCGCAGGTCCTGGTCCTGACGCTCGACGGTCTGCTCGAGCAGGGTCTTGTGGATCCGCTGCAGCACCCGGTCCAGGGCCTCCGCGGGCGGTGCGACCAGGAACTCGATGCTCTCGCCGAAGAACCCGGCGATGCCCGCCGCGTGGTCCAGGTTGGGCACCCGGCCGGTCTTGAGCATCTTGTCGAGCCACTGCGCGCTGGTGCCCGCGCCCGCCGCGATCTCGGCCAGCGAACAGGCCCGGCGCTGCCCGTCGGGCGTGGTCCGCAGCCGGGTGCGGCGCAGCAGCGCGATCCGGTCGACCACCTGCCGGTGCCGCTGCTCCACCGGGTCGCAGCCACTGTCCGGCGCCGGCACCGGCTCGCCGCGCAGCAACGCCCGGACGTCCTCCGGGGCCAGCCCCGCCGCGTACGCCAGTCCGCCCTCGCCCTCGACGCGCAGCAGCTCGTCCCGGTCGAGCCCGGCCCGCCGCACCAGCTCGTCGATCCGCCCGAGCGTCCCCGCCGGATCGGGCATCGGCCGCCCGCCACTCATCCCAACCCCCGCTGCACCACCGGAACCACCTTCTGCGCGTGACAGTAACCACCGGTCCAGACCGAGGCAACCACGGCTGACCGGCCCTCATCCACCGATGGCCGTCCACCGGCCACCGGCGCGGGCGGCCCGCGCCGCCGGTAAATGCCGTGCGCCGCCCGCCGGCCGCTCCCTACACTCGCCGCACGCGCTGCCGCCGTCCGGCGCAGCGCCCCGTGCCGTGTGAAGTGAAGGGGGAGAGGACCGTGTGCCGCCAGCGCACCGCCGCCTTCGTCCCCCCGTCGCGGTTCGACGTGATCCCGGTGTCCCGGGACGCACGGTGCCGGCTGCGCGGCCCGCACCGTATCCCCGTGGCGCACCGCTGACCCGTCCCCGCCCCGCCCGCGCACGCCCCCGCCCCCTCCAGGGCGGTCACGGCGTGCGTGCCGCCGCGGGCGCAGGGCCGGCGGGCCGGGGCCCCGGGAATCGCGCGGACCCCTGAACACCCTTCACGCGAAAGGCCCTCCGGCCATGCGCACCACCCTGCACACCGTCCGCAACCTCGGCATCCTCGCGCACGTCGACGCGGGCAAGACCACCCTCACCGAGCGGATCCTCTTCGCCACCGGCGCCACCCACAAGCGGGGCGAGGTGCACGAGGGCACCACCGTCACCGACTTCGACGCCCAGGAACGCGACCGCGGCATCACCATCTACGCGGCGGCCGTGACCTGTTCCTGGCGGGACCACCGCATCCACCTGATCGACACCCCCGGGCACGTCGACTTCTCCGACGAGGTCGAACGCTCCCTGCGGGTGCTGGACGGCGCGGTGGCGGTCTTCGACGCCGTCGCGGGCGTGGAGCCGCAGAGCGAGGCGGTGTGGCGGCAGGCCCAGCGGCACGGCGTCCCGCGGATCGCCTTCGTCAACAAGCTCGACCGCGCGGGCGCCGACCTGGACGCGGCCGTCGGATCCATCAGGGACCGGCTGGGCACCGTACCGCTGGTCGTCCAGCTGCCCGTCGGGCGGGAGGACGGCTTCACCGGCGTGGTCGACCTGGTCGCCATGCGGGCCCTCACCTGGGACGCGGGCGGCACCACGGGCACCGACGCGGCGGTGCCCGCGGAACTGCGCGCGGAGGCGGACCGGCGCCGCCGGGCGCTTGAGGAGGCGGTGGCCGAGCTGCACCCCGGCGCGCTGGACGAGTTCTGCGCCACGGGCGCGCTGACCGGGCCGACGCTCACCGCCGCGCTGCGGGACCTGACCCTGGCCGGTGCGGCCGTGGTGGTGCTCTGCGGCTCGGCCTACCGCAACCGCGGCGTCGAGCCGCTGCTCGACGCGGTCCTCGCGTACCTGCCCGCACCCGGTGACGTACCGCCGGTCAGGGGCACCGCCGCGGACGGCACGGAGACCGAACGCCCCGCCGACCCGGCGGCGCCGTTCACGGCACTGGCCTTCAAGGTCGCCGCCACGGCCACCGGCCGGCTCACCTACCTGCGGGTGTACGCCGGCACGCTGCGCAAGGGCGACGCGGTACGGGACACCACGGCCGGCCGCACCGAGCGGGTCGGCCGCATCCTGCGGGTGCAGGCCGACCGGCACGAGGCGAGGGAGGAGGCGGTCGCCGGTGACATCGTCGCGGTGGTGGGGCTGAAGTCGGCCCGCGCCGGCACGACCCTGTGCGCGCCCTCGGCGCCGCTGCTGCTGGAACCGCCGACGGTGGCGGACCCGGTCGTCTCGGTCGCGCTCGAGGCGCAGCGCGGCACCGACTCCGCGAAGCTGACCACGGCGCTGGCCCGGCTCGCGGAGGAGGACCCCTCGCTGGTGGTGCGCACCGATCCGGAGACGGGCCAGACCGTCCTGTCCGGCCTGGGCGAACTGCACCTGGAGGTCGCGGTGGAGAAACTGCGCCGGGACCACGGCGTGCCGGTCGCGGTCGGCCGCCCGCAGGTCTCCTACCGGGAGACCGTGCTGCGCGGGGTCACCGGCTTCGTGCACCGGCACGTCAAACAGGACGGCGGCGCGGGCCAGTTCGCGCACGTCGTGCTGGACGTGGCGCCCTGCCCGGACGGCGGCTTCGAGTTCCGCTCCACGGTCGTGGGCGGCCGGGTGCCCGCGGAGTACGTGCGGGCCGTGGCGGCCGGCTGCCGGGACGCCCTCGCCGAGGGCCCGCTCGGCGGCCACCCGGTCACCGGGGTCCGGGTCACCCTGACCGACGGGGCGACCCACAGCAAGGACTCCTCGGAACTCGCCTTCCGGACCGCGGGCCGGGCCGGGCTCCGCGAAGCCCTGCGGGCGAGCACCCTGCAGCTGCTCGAACCGGTCGCGGAGGTCACCGTCACCGTGCCGGACGACGCGGTCGGCCCGGTGCTCGGCGACCTCGCCGCCCGCCGCGGCCGGGTCGGCGGCTCCACGGCCCGGGCCGGCACGGCCGTGGTCACCGCGCAGGTCCCGCTGGCCGAACTCTTCGGTTACGCGTCCGGGCTGCGCAGCCGGACCCGCGGCCGGGGCACCTTCACCACCCGCCCCGCGCCGCTCGCCCCCGTGCCGTCCGCGGTGGCGGCCGGGGTCCTGGGCCGGTGAGCCCCGGGAGCCCCCGCCCCGCCCGTCGTGGCGGGGCGGGGGCTCCCGCGTGCCGGGGGTGACGGTGCTGGACCGGTCGGCCGCATGTGGCGTGCGTCACCCCTGTCAACCGGCCGGGTCCTGCCATGCGTATGACGTGCAGAAGACCGACCATGCAAGGAGCCGATGTTGACCGAGGAGGAGTTCGCCGAGTTCTACACCCACTCGGTCCGCCGGCTCACCGGCCAGCTGTACGTGATCACGGGGGATCTGCACGAAGCCGAGGACGCCGTCCAGGACGCCTTCGTCCGCGCCTGGGACCGGCGCCGCCACCTCGACCGCGGCCACGCCCCCGAGGCCTGGGTGCGGACCGTCGCCTGCCGGCTGGCGATCAGCCGGTGGCGGCGGCTGCGCCGGGGCCAACAGGCCTGGGCCGGACGGCTGGACGCCGAGGCGGTACCCGGGCCGGACCCCACGGGCGTGGACCTGACGGCGGCGCTGCGGCGGCTGCCGGCCCGGCAACGGCTCTGCGCCGCCCTGTACTACGTCGGGGACCTGCCCGTCGAGCAGATCGCCGCCGAGACCGGCATGGCGACCGGCACCGTCAAGACCCACCTGTCCAGGGCGCGTTCGGCACTCGCCCGGCACCTCGAACCCACCGTCCGACCCCCCGGGGAGAACCGCGATGCCTGACAGCAACGACCCCCTCGCGGCGGCCCTGCGCCGGGCCGCGCAGCAGGCCGCCGAGCAGGCCGACCCGGCCGCCGCCCCGGACATCGCCGCCCGCGGCCGGCTCCGGCGCCGCCGCCGGGTGCTCGCCGCCGGGGCGGGCCTGGTGGCCGTGTGCGGCGGGGCCGCGGCCCTGGTCACCGTCCTGCTCGCGCCGGGCGAGGGCCGCGCGCCGGTACCGCCGGCGGACGTGCCCGCGGTCAGCCCGGGCCCCTCGCCGGGCGGCACCGGCCCGGTGCCCACCGGCACCGGCGAGCCCTCGCCGCCGCCCACCGCGACCGGCGGCGCCACCGCCACCGCCTACCCGCCGGGCATGCCGCTGAGCAGTGCGCCGCCGGTCAGCCCGCCGCCCACCGGAACCATCACCTCGGTCCCGGCCTCTCTCAGTCCGTCACCCCCCGTCGGCACGTCCGGGCCCTGAGTCCGTGCCCCCTTCCGGCACGTCGAAGCCCCGACCCGTCCCCCATCCAGTGCGGAGCCCCCAGACCCGATGAACACGGCCGTACCTCCCGCCCGTCCGCGCCCCCGCCGCCGTGCCCGGGGCCGCGTCCGGGCCGCCGGACCGTCCCGGAGCCCGCGCCCGGAGCACATATCCGGCCCGCCCGCGGGGGCGGCTCCCGCCACCCGGCCGGACCGGGCCGGCGCACCGGACCGCGGGGCCGGCGGATCCCGGTCCGGCCGGTGGCCCCTGATCCGGCGGACCCTGGGCCCGCCGGTGGCGGTCTACGCCGCCGCGGCCGGCCTGCACCTGCTGCTGCTCGCCCTGATGAACCCGGCCGACGGGCCCGGGCTCCAGGAGCGGCTGCTGGCCTGGGACGGCGGGCTGTACACCCAGATCGCCCGGGAGGGCTACCCCGACTCCTTCACCTACACCGCCGAGGGCGAACTCACCGGCAACAACCTGGCCTTCTTCCCGGCCTACCCGGCGCTGATCGCCTTCCTGCACGCCGTCACCGGCCTCGACCACACCACCGCCGCGGTGCTCGGCGCGCACCTGGCGGTACTGGCGGCGCTGACCGCCGTGCACCAGCTGGTGACCCGGCTGTACGACCGGCGCACCGCCACCGTCGCGACCGTCCTGCTGGCCTGCGCCCAGCCCATGTCGCTGGTGTTCTTCATGGGGTACAGCGAATCCCTCTTCCTGGCCCTCGCCGCCGCCACGCTGCTGGCGGCCCACCGCCGGGCCTGGCTCACCGCCGGGCTCTTCGGGCTGCTCACCGGGCTCACCCGGCCGGCCGCCGCGGCGGTGGCCGCGGCCCTGCTGGTCGCCGTGGTGCTGCACGTCGTCCGCGAACGCCGGCTCGGCTGGCGGCCGGTCGCCGGCCTGGTCCTGGCGGCCGCCGGCACCCCCGCCTACCTGTGGTGGGTGGGGCAGCGGCTGGGGCGTCCGGACGCCTACTTCCTGGTGCAGGAGGCCGGCTGGGGCACCCACTGGGACAACGGCGCCTCCTTCGCCGGCTTCCTCCGGGACACCCTGCTGCACGGCGGGGACTGGGTCGCCGTCAGCACCGCGTTCATGGTGCTGCTCCTGCTGGCCGGCACCGCCGCCGCCTGGCGGGGCGGCACCTGGCCCCCGCTGCTGGTGTACGGCACCGCGGTCCTGGTCATGACGCTCGGGCAGAGCAACTACTACCACTGCAAGCTGCGGCTGCTGATCCCCGCGCTGGTCTTCCTCCTCCCGGCCGCCCGCGCCCTGGCCCGCCGCCGTCCCCGCCCCCGGGCCCTCCTCCTGGCCACCACCGCGCTCTTCGGCTGCTGGTACGGGGCGTACATGCTGACGGTCTGGCAGTACGCGATCTA
The DNA here is from genome assembly GCF_040684615.1 of Streptomyces sp. NPDC089919. NCBI lineage: Bacteria > Bacillati > Actinomycetota > Actinomycetes > Kitasatosporales > Streptomycetaceae > Streptomyces > Streptomyces sp. NPDC089919. The sequence goes on along the minus strand of NZ_JBFBGK010000010.1, from coordinate 86,086 downwards.
GGGCCTGGAGGCGGTCAGGCGCCGTGGCAGAAGCCGGTGACCAGGTCGGCGTACTCCCGCGGGTGGGTCAGGTGGGGGGTGTGGCCGGCGCCTTCGTAGGTGTGGCGGCGGGCCGTCGGCAGGGCGGCGGCGAGCCGGTCGAGGACGGCGGCGAACCACTGCGGGCTCTCGCTGCCGCGGCTCAGCAGCACCGGCGCGGTGCAGGCCCCCAGCGCGCCGAGGTCCAGGGCCGCCCAGCCCGGGTCCTCCTGCTCGTCCCGCCAGGTCTGCGCATGGGAGACGAAGGTGTCCTGCACCTCCTCGGGCAGGGTCTCCCAGCCACCGGGCCCGAGCGCGACGCCCTCCACGAACAGCCGGGCGCCCGCCGCGTCCCGGCCCTCCCGCAGCAGGGCGAGGACCTCGCCGACGGTGCCGGCCACCGGCCGCAGCACGGCCTGCGCGGCCGGGTCGTCGCGGACCAGCGCCGGCAGCGGCGGCTCGTGCAGGACCAGGCTGCGGAACAGCCCGGGGCGGCGCGCGGCCAGCCCGGCGGCGATCGAGGCGCCGAAGGAGTTCCCCGCCACGTGCGCCGGTCCGAGGCCCAGCACCTCGATCAGCGCCGCCAGGTCGTCCTCGTCCTGGCGCCGGCTGCCGGGCCCCGGCGGGGACTCGCTGCGGCCGTGCCCCCGGCGGTCGTAGGCCACGACCCGGAAGGCCGCCCGCAGGTCGGCGGCGATCGCCGGCCGCCAGGACCGGTGGTCGTTCCAGGAGCCGTGCACGAGCACCAGGGGCTCGCCCTCGCCGGTCTCCTCGTAGTGCAGCCGCACATCGCCGGCGCGGACCTGGGCCATGCCGTGACTCCTTCGGGAGGTGCCTCGGGCCGCGCCGGGCGCGGCCGCCTGTCCGCCACCCTGCCACCCCGCCGCGGCGGCCCCCGCCACCGACACCGCGCTGCGGCGGCGGTCCGCCCGTACGGTCCGCGCCGCGACCGGGCCCCCGTCCACCTGGAGAGACGCCGTCCGGGGCGCGCATGGGCGGGGGGAAAGCGGGGGAGGGGAAGGCCCGTTCGCCCGCACCGATCAGGACGGCGACACGCCGAATTCCGGACACCGGACCCCGGCGCGCCGCCGGGCCCGCCTGGTCGCCGTCCCACCGCCCGGAGTGCCCATGACCCCAGATCCGCGCCCCCCGACCCCGGTGAGGGCCTGGTCGGCCGTGCTCGCCGTGTCCCTCGGCATCTTCTGCCTGATGACCTCCGAACTGCTGCCGGTCGGCCTGCTCACCCCCGTCGCCGCCGGGCTCGGGGTCTCGGACGGCACGGCCGGGCTGATGGTGACCGGGCCCGGGCTGGTGGCGGCGCTCTGCGCGCCGCTGGTGACCCTCGGCACCGCCCGGTGGGACCGGCGGACGGTCCTGTGCACGCTGATCGCCCTGGTCGCGGTCGCCAATCTGGCCGCCGCGCTGGCGGCGGACTTCGCGGTGCTGCTCGCCGCCCGGCTGCTCGTCGGCGTGGGCATCGGCGGCTTCTGGGCGATAGCCGGCGGCCTCGCCCTGCGCCTGGTCCCGGCGCGGCAGGCCGCCCGGGCCACCTCCGTGATCGTCGCCGGGGTGGCCATGGCCTCCGTCCTCGGCGTGCCCGCCGGCACCCTCCTCGGGGAGCTGGACGCGGCCGCCCTGCCGGGCGGCGGGGCCGGCTGGCGGGTCGCCTTCGCCGGGGTCGGGGCGCTCGGGCTGGTCGCGCTGGCCGCACTGGTCCTGCTGCTGCCACCGCTGCCGCCCCGGGAGCCGGTCCGGCCGGCCGCGCTGGCGGCGGTGGTCCGCGGGTACCCGGCCGTGCGGACCGGGCTGGTCGTCACCTTCCTGCTGGTCACCGGCCAGTTCGCGGCCTACACGTTCGTCCGCCCGGTCCTCCAGGACGTCTCCGGGGTGGCCCCGTCCCTCATCGGCACCCTGCTCCTCGGGTACGGACTCGCGGGCGTGGCCGGGAACTTCCTCGCGGGCGCCCGCGAGGCCCGGAGTGCCCTGCTCGTGATCGGCCTGCTGCTGCCCCTGGTGCTGGTACCGGTCGCGCTGGTGCGCTCGCCGGTGGCGGGCGGGGCGCTCACCGTGCTGTGGGGCCTGGTGTACGGCGGCGTGTCGGTGAGCGTGCAGAACTGGATGAACCGGGCCGCGCCCGCGGCGGTCGAGCCGGCCTCCTCGCTGATGGTCGCCGTCTTCAACCTGGCCATCGCGCTCGGCGCGGCGGGCGGCGGGCTGACGGTCGACCACCTCGGCACCGCCGCCGCACCGCTGGCCGGCGCCGGCCTGGTCCTCGCGGCGGCCGCGGTCCTCGTGGCGACCGGGCGGTCCGGCACGCCGGGGTCCGGGCCGGACACGGCGGGAGCCGGGCGGGACGGGGCGGGGTCCGCGCCGGGCTCCCGGCTCAGTCCGCCCACAGCCGCGCGAGGTGCGCGTCCAGGACCTCGTACGCGGCCCGGGGGGCGAGGTGGCCGACGAGCACGTGCGCGGTGAGCCCGTCGGCCAGCGCGAGCAGGGTCCGGGCCTCGCGCCGGGCGGCGGCCCCGCGGCCGGCCGGGGTCCCGGGCCCGCCGGCCTCGGCGATCAGCTGCGTGAACCGGTCCTCCAGGGCCGCGTAGTCGGTGCGCAGCACCCGGGCGAGCGGTTCGCTGACCGCCGCCTGGGCGAGGAAGGCCAGCCACACCCGGGCCTCGGCCCGGTGCTCCTCCTCGAGCAGCGCGATCTCGGCGGCGGCGTGCCCCAGCGCGGTGGCCGGCGACTGCGCCGGACTGCGCAGCAGCCGCGCCCTGACCCGGTCGGCGACCAGCTCGCCGACGTACCCGAGGGCGAAGACCAGCATCTCCTCCTTCGTGCGGAAGCACCGCTGGACCGCGCCCATCGACACCTCCGCCCGGGCCGCCACATCGCGCAGGGTCACGCCCTCCAGGCCGCTCTCGTCGGCCAGCCGGCACACCGCCGCGGCGATCTGCCGCCGCCGCGCCTCGTGGTCCACCTGCTTCGGCACCCGGTCCGCCCCTCGCTGTTTTTCCGATGCGCTCGTATCGATTCGTAGTCTACGGTGCAGAGGTACCGATGCAACCGCATCGGAAAACGACGGACCGCCGGGCCCACCCGCCGGCGTCCGGACGAGAGGCAGGAGCGGACCCATGCCCAGCACTGAGACCACCGCACGCCCGGCGCTCTGGCAGCTGCCGGCCACCGCCCAGGCCGCCGCGGTGCGGGCCGGGGAGGTCTCCGCGGCCGAGCTGGTCGACCGCCACCTCGACCGGATCGCCGAGGTGAACCCGCGGGCCAACGCCGTCACCCAGGTCCTCGCCGCGGGCGCCCGGGAGGCCGCCGGACGGATCGACCGGCAGATCGCCGCGGGAGCGGACCCGGGCCCGCTCGCCGGGGTGCCGTTCACGGTGAAGGAGACCGCCCCCGTCGAGGGCGTCCCGACCACCCTCGGCTCACCCCGCTTCCGGCACCTGGTCGCCCCGGCCGACGCGCCGCCGGTGGCCCGGCTGCGGGCGGCCGGGGCGGTCCCGATCGGCCACGCCAACCTGCCCACCCTCGTCCTCGCCGGCATGCACACCCGCAGCGAGCTCTACGGCGACACGTACAACCCCTGGGACCGGGCCCGCACCCCGGGCGGCTCCAGCGGCGGGGACGCGGTGGCCGTCGCCACCGGCATGGCGCCGCTGGGCCTGGGCAACGACGCCGGCGGCTCGGTCCGCATCCCCGCGCAGTTCTGCGGCGTCACCGCGCTCAAACCGACCCCCGGCCGCTTCCCCGCCGACCACCGCGTGCTCGGCCCCGAGGACCCGGGCCCGGCCACCCAACTCCTCGTCACCGACGGACCGATCGCCCGGACCGTGGCCGACCTGCGGCTCGCGTACGAGGTGCTGGCCGGCACCGACCCCCGGGACCCGCGGGCCGTCCCGGTGCCGCCGTACGGACCGCCGCTCCCGGGCCCGCTGAAGGTCGCGCTGGTCGCCGACCCGGGCGGCCTGGGCGTGCACCCGCACATCGCCACGGCCCTGGCCACCGCCGCCGACGCGCTGCGGGAGGCGGGATACGTGGTCGAGGAGGTGGCCGACGTGCCGCGGCTGGCCGAGACCCTGGAGGCCTACCTCCGGCTGACGGTGACGGAGTTCGCCCCCGCCTGGCCGGTGGTGCGCACCCTCCTGGGCGAGGGCGGGGACCGCTACCTCGCGCCGGTGATGGACCGGGTGGCGCCCGCGACGGCGCAGGAGCTGATGGGCCTGGCGGCCACCCGGCTGGGGATCCGGCGCGCCTGGGCGGAGTTCCTGGACGGCTACCCGCTGCTGCTCGGGCCCGTCTTCACCGAGCCGCCGGTCGAGCCGGGCCTGGAGTCCCGCGACCGGGCGGGCCGGGACCGGGTCGCCACGGCGATGCGGCTGTGCACCGCCACCAGCTTCGCCGGCCTGCCCGCCGTGGCCGTCCCCACCGGCCGCACCGCCGGCCTGCCGACCGGCGTCCAACTGGTCACCCGTCCCTACCGCGAGGACCTGGCCCTCACCGCCGCCGCCCACCTGGAGTCCCGCCTGGGCACCCTCACCCCGGTCGACCCGCGGTAGCCGCGGCCCTCAGGCGCCGGACCGGAGCCGGTCGCGGAGCCAGGCGGGGTCGGGGTTGGTGTGGGGCCGGCCGGCGAGGAAGACGGTGGGGACGGTCTCGTTGCCGTCGTTGACCGCGCGGACGGCCGCCGCCCCGGCCGGGTCGCGCCAGATGTCGACCCAGTGGGCCCGGCGGGCGGTCCGCCCCAGGCGAGTGCGCAGCCGCAGGCAGTACGCACAGCCCGAGCGCCAGTAGACGACGGGGCGCCCGTCGGCGGCGCTGCGCCGCTGCGCCTCCGCCGCCCCGACCGAGCGGGGGAAGACCAGGGGCGAGTGCATGACCGCGAGCGCCAGGAACACCACCGCCACGGCCGGCGCCGCCCCGGCGTCCCCCCGTACCACCATCGCCGTCACCAGGGCCGCCCCGCACACCGCCAGTACCAGGGCCAGCCGCCATGCACGCATCATGCCCCGCAGGCTACCGACCCGCTCCGTAGGACGCCCCGGCGGTACGCGGACCGAGAGGTTCCGGGCCGGTGCCGGGGTCGGCGGTGCGGCCCTCGGCCGGTGCCCGGGGCTCTAAGATCGCGCACCCCGGCGCCGGGTCCGGGGCACGGAGGAGGCGGTATGGCGCAGGAACGGGCGGGCGGGGCGGGGGAGGTGCCGTCGTGGCCGGTCTACGCGGTCGGCATCGGCGGGGACGGGGTGGCGACCGTCGACGGGGTGGCGGTCACCGGGGCCGGGACGCCGGCGGGCGCGGCGCGGGTGGCGGCGCTCGCGGAGGTGCGGGTCAAGGCGGCGTGGCACGGGCGGCCCGTCCGGGTGGTGGCCGCCGACGCGGACGGTGAGCGGTACCTGATCGTGGGCGTCGACGGGGCGGTGACCACGCTGGCCGGCCCGCATCCACGGCCCGCTGCCGCGCCGGAGCGGGACCGGTCCCGGCCCGGTTCGGCCGACGGGCCGCTGCCCGAGCGGTACCGGGCGGAGTGGAACCGGCTCGTGGAGCTGTACGCGGCGGGGCGGGACGCCGAGGCGACGGCCTGCGCGCAGGCGCTGGAAGAGGAACTGGCCGGGGCCCACGGCCCGCACCACCCCTGGGCGGTGCGGGCGATGACCGTCCGGGCCACCGTCGCACTCCGCGGCCCGGTGGCGGACCGGGCCGCGGCCACCGAACTGCTGATCGCCACGGCCGAGCGCCGGCTGGCCGCCGGCGCCCGCCCCGCGGCGGAGACCACCACGGTGATCAACAACGCCCATGCGCTCTGGCACCGCCTGCGGTCGGAAGTCCCGCAGGCCGCCCTGGACCTGACGCCCCGCCTGCTGGCACTGCTGGCCGGCGACGAACGGCGCAGCGCGGACGTCTGGTCCTGGTGGGCGGACCGGGCACCCTCCCGGAGCGGCCGGCACGGCTAGCAGGGGCCGCGAAGGGGCCGTGCACGTCGCGGCCCCGGCGGCCGGGCCGGTCGCCTCCCGGTCGCGCCACGCCGCCGCAACCCCGTGCCTGCGCCGTCGGCTGGGCCGTACCGTGCCGTTCATGAGTGAACGATCATCAGCAGAGTCCGCCACCCCCGGTCCGGTCCGGCTCGGCTTCGCCGTCCCCCAGTACGGGGCCTGCGCCGACCCGGAGTTCATCCGGCGGGCCGGATCCGACCTCGAGGGGATGGGTTACGACAGCCTGTGGGCGGGGGACCGGATCCTCGTGCCGCTGCGGCCCAGCGACCCCTACCCCGGCGGCAACGGCGAGATACCGGCGGCCTATTCGACCTTCTTCGATCCGCTGACCGCGCTCACGCTGGCCGCCGTCGGCACCAGCCGCGTCCGGCTGGGCACCAGCACCCTCAACGCCCTGTGGCACTCACCGGTGGTGCTGGCCCGCACCCTGACCTCCCTCGACCTGGCCAGTGCAGGACGGCTCGACGTCGGCTTGGGACTGGGCTGGCTGCGGGACGAGTTCGCCGCCGCGGGCGTGCCCTGGCAGGGGCGCGGCGCCCGGCTGGAGGAAGCGCTGGACCTGATGGAGGCCGCCTGGACCCAGGACGTGGTGGCGCACCAGGGCGAGCGCTGGACGGTGGCGCCCTCGCGGATCGACCTGAAGCCCGCCCAACGCCCCCGCCCACCCCTGCTGTTGGGCGGCTTCACACCCGCCGCCCTGGAGCGGATCGGCCGCCGGGCCGACGGCTGGCTGGGCGCGGCCATGCCCGCCGCCCACCTCGCGGGCCTGTGGGGGACCGCCCTCGGAGCGGCCGAGCGCGCCGGCCGGGACCCGTCCGCGCTGCGCATGGTCCTGCGGGTCAACCCGGCGATCACCGCCGAACCGGCCCCGGCGGACCGGGTCCCGCACGCCGGGACGATCGCCCAGGTCGGGGACCACCTGCTCCGGCTGGCCGCGGCCGGAGCCCACGAGCTCTTCGTGGACGTGCAGACCTCCGTCACTTCCCCGCAGCAGTACCTGGACATCGCGCACGCCCTGATCACCCACGTCCGGGCCGGCTGAGAGCGGGCCCGCCGCACCCTCGTGCCCGACTCGGACCGCGGACTCGTCCGGATGCCCCTTCGCCTATCGTGAGGCCGTTCCATGACATCCGGGTCGGGGGAGATCCTGTGCTGCGCGTAACCCACAACGTCGAGTCCGGGTCGGGGCGGCTGCGTGCCGAACGGGCCGAGGCGCCGGTGCCCGGCGAGGGCGAACTGCTCGTCCGCGCCGAGGCGATCGGGGTGACCCTGCCGACCGTGCGCAAGGCGCGCGAGACCGCCGGCCCGATCGTCCTCGGCGGCGAGGTGGCCGGCACCGTCGTGGCCGCCGGCCCGGGGGTCACCGAGTTCGCGGTCGGCGAGCGGGTCACCGGCCTCTGCTTCGCCGACGCCTACGCGCAGTTCGTGGTCCTCGGCGCCGCGATGGCCTCCAGGATCCCGGCGGACGCGAGCGCGGTGGACGCGGTGGCGCTGGTGCGCGGCGGCCTGGTGGCCCGTGGGGCCTGCGAGGCCGGCCGGATCGACAAGGGCGACGCGGTGCTGGTCACCGCCGCGGCCAGCGGAGTGGGCACGCTCGCGGTCCAGTTGGCCCGGCAGGCCGGAGCGGGCCGGGTGACGGCCGCGGTGGGCAGCGCCGCCAAGTCCGGCTTCGTCCTCGGGCTCGGCGCAGACGCGGTCGTGACCTACGACGACCCCGACTGGGGCGGCCCCTTCGACGTGGTCCTCGACGGGGTCGGCGGCGACCTCCTCGGGCCGGCCGTCCGGGCCCTGGGCACCGGCGGCCGGCTGGTCGCCTTCGGCTCCGGCGGCGGCACCGTCGAGGCGTACGAACTCCTGCTCCGCGGCGCCTCGGTGATCGGCTTCCAGATGCGCCACCTCGCCTTCGGCCGCCCCGAGCTGTGCGCGCGCTGGCGGGACGAGCTGTGGCGGCAGCGGGCGGACGGTACCCTCCGCACCGCCGTGCACGCCGAGATCCCCCTGGCCGAGGCCGCCCGCGCCCACGCGCTCATCGAGCAGCGGCGCAACCTCGGCAAGGTGGTGCTCGTCCCCTGAAGCCCCGCTGAAGGCGCTCCTGATGGTGGATCAGTAGGGCTGGACGGCCAGCTTCGAGGCGCACTTCCACACCACGGCCCGGGCCTTGCCCGCGGAGTTCACCGCGTAGCCGCCGGCCCGGTCGTCGTCGGTGACGTCGAAGGCCTCGCTGGCCCGGTGGGCGGCCAGTCCGGGCAGGGCCAGGAGCGGGCCGGAGCCGGGCCAGAAGGCGGCCTGCTCGGGCTTGCCGAAGTCCGGGTGGTCGCGGCCGACGCCCACGACCGCCTTGGTGTTCGGGGCGATGGCCTCCAGGCTGGTGGAGTCGTGGCCGGCCAGGTCGCCGGGGGAGCTGCCGGGCGTGCCGACCGGGTTGCCCCACACCCAGGGGGTCCACTGGTAGGTGAAGCCCGACCAGTCGCTGCCCACCACCGTGCCGTCGTTCGCGATGCCGGTGACCAGGCTGGTGTTGCCGGTCTGCGGGAGGATCTGCGCCGGCCCGCCGTCGCCGGGCCACAGCACCGGGTAGGACAGCTCCAGGCGCCCCTCGGTGGCCGGGTCCGGCTTGGTGACGGTGGCCACCACGTCGCCGCGCGCGTTGGCGCCGCCGAGCGCTTCGACCCAGCCGTCGGCCAGCTCCGCCGGGAGGTTCAGGACCCGGACCGTGTCGCCCTCGTAGACGCGCAGGGCCTTGGAGGCGAAGCCGCCGACGATCACCCGTCCGTGGTCGTCCACGTCCACGTCGCTCGCGGAGGCATCGGCGGTCCGGGGCAGCAGGGCGACCGCCGCGTCGCCGGCGCGGTAGGTGAAGCCCGCCCAGTCGCCGCCCGGGAGCAGGTAGCGGCCGGCCATCAGGCCCTGCTGGTTGACGCCGAGCAGCTCGCTGAAGGCGAGCTTGTCGGGGACCGGCACCCGGTGGACCGTGGTGCCGGTCCAGTAGACGGCCTTGCTCTGGGAGACGCCCACGGAGAGGTTCCCGGCGCCGAGCGCGTGGACCCGCTCCCCCAGGGCCTCGGTTCCGCTACCGGGCAGTGCCCCCAGCACCTGGATCGCGGACTTGCAGCTCGGCGCGGCCTGGGCCTGCCCCGGGCCGGCCACGGTGACCAGGGCGCCGAGCGCGACCGTCGTGCCGAGCGCAGCCATGGTGCGTCGCATGTACGTTTCCCCCCTCGTTCGGATGTACGAGGGCTCATACTGCCCTGGAGAGTGGCCGGAACGCCCCGGAATGCCCTATGCCACTTATCTCCGGCCGTTTCGGTGTCCGTCCGCCCTTCCGGTTCAGGCCTTGCCGCCGGCCTCCTCGGCCGTGCGCTGCAGGCGGGCCACGTACTCCGTCCACCAGGCCGGGTCCCCCGGGGGCAGGTTGTCGGCGCCGGCGCGCAGGCCCGCGGCGCCGTCGACGAGCTCCCGCACGATGTCGGCGTGGCCGGCGTGCCGCTGGAGGTCGGTGATGACGTGGACCAGGACCTGGTGGAGCGTCACCTCGCAGCGCTCCGGCGGCCACCAGGGCACCCGGCCGGCCGCCGCCAGGGACAGCGCGTCGATGGTGGCGTCGGCCTCCCGCCACACCTCGCGGTAGCGGGCCACGACCTCCTCCCGGGACTCCTCGGCGGTGGCCCACATGTCGGCGTTGGGCTCGGCGTCCGGTCCCAGCCACGGCATCTCGCGGGCGAACGGCCGCCCGAAGGTGTCGCCGAAGTAGCCGGACTCCACGCCCGCGGCGTGCTTGACCAGCCCGAGGAGGTTGGTGCCGGTCGGGGTCAGCGGGCGTCGTGCGTCGTACTCCGAGAGCCCGTCGAGCTTCCAGATCAGGGCGTCGCGGGAGGCCTGGAGGTACCGCTTCAGATCCGCCTTGGGTCTCGTCTCGTCCATGCCGGGATTCTGGCATCCGGCACCGACAAGCCCTGCGGCGTGCGGCCGCCAGGTGGAACGCGGCCGGCCGGCCGGTTCCCCGGCGGCCGGGCCGGGAACCCCTGCCGGAGTGACCACCTCCGCCCTGTCCCCGCCGCCCGGCACCGCGCCCCGTCCGCCCCTGGCCCGGCGGGCCCTGTGCGCCGGCGCCGTGGGCAACTTCGTCGAGTGGTACGAGTTCGGCGTCTACGGCTACTTCGCACCGGTGCTGGCCGCCGCCTTCTTCTCGCCGGGCGGCACGGTGGACACCGGCTCCCTCCTCGGGGCCTACGCCGCCTTCGCCCTCGCCTTCTTCTTCCGCCCGCTGGGCGCCCTGCTCTTCGGCCACCTGGGCGACCGGGCCGGCCGCCGCCCGGCGCTGCTCGCCTCGGTCGCGATGATGACCGCGGCCACCACCGGCATCGGCCTGCTGCCCGGCTACGCCACGGCGGGTGCGCTGGCGCCGCTGCTGCTCACCGTCCTGCGCTCGCTCCAAGGGCTGGCCGCGGGTGGCGAGTTCGGCGGGGCGGTGGCGGTGCTGACGGAGTTCGCCCCGCCCGGCCGGCGCGGCCGGTACGGGGCCTGGCAGTCCTGCACCGTCGCCCTCGGCCTGCTGGCCGGCGCCGGTACGGCCGCCCTGCTCGCCACCGGCCTGACCCAGGGCGAGCTGTACGGCTGGGGCTGGCGGATCGCCTTCCTGCTGACCCTCCCGATGGGCCTGGCCGCACTCGCCCTGCGGGCCCGGCTGGAGGAGACCCCGGAATTCCGCCCACCGGACCGGAAGCGGGAGCGATCGGCACCCGCGGACTCCGGGGCGCCGGAACCGGAACCGGGACCCGGACCGGTACCCGGACCGCACCGGACGGCGCCCGCCCGGCCCGGGCGCGAGGCCTCCCGCGTCGCCGCCCCCACCCCCACCCCCACCCCCGGCCTCGCCCGGACCATCCTCATCGGCGCCGGCCGGATCGTCGGCTGGTCCGGGGCCGGCTACGCCTTCCTGGTGGTGCTCCCCTCCCACCTGCACACCACCCTCGGGGCCTCGTACCGGGACGCCCTGCTGGCCACCGTGCTCGCCGACCTCGGCTTCGCCGCCGCGATCCTGCCCGCGGGGATGCTCAGCGACCGGGTGGGGCGGCGGGCCGTGATGCTCACCGGGACGGTGCTGGTCATCGTGCTGGCCCTGCCGCTCTTCGCACTGCTGCGGGAGCCGGGGGTGCCGGCCGCCGGCAAGGCCGGGGCCGTGCTGCTCGCCGGGGCCCTGGTGGGGCTGCTGGCCGGGCCGGGCCCGGCGATGCTCGCCGAGATGTTCCCGGCCCGGCTGCGCTGCACCGGGCTCGGGGTCGCGTACGCCCTGGCCAACGCGGTCTTCGCGGGCTGCGCCGGACTGGCCATCACCCGGCTGGCGCAGCTGACCGGGCGCGGCGACGCCCCCGCGCTGTACGCGGTCGCGGCCTGCGCGCTGAGCCTGCCGGCGCTGTGGACCCTGCGTTCCGACGACCACCTGGAGCCCCTGCGATGAAGGTGATCGGCCTGATGTCGGGCACCTCCCACGACGCCGTGGACGCCGCCGCCGCGGACCTGGCCCTCACCCCCGACGGGGTGCTGTGCCTCACCCCGCTCGGCACGCTCGGCCGCCCCTACCCCGACGAGTTGCGGACAGCGCTCGCCGCCGCCCTGCCCCCGGCGGCGGTCCCGATGTCCGAGGTCTGCCGGCTGGACACCCGCATCGGCCAGGCCTTCGCCGCGCTCGCCGTGGACGCGGACCGCGAACTGTGCGCGGGAGGGTCGCAGTTGATCGCCTCGCACGGCCAGACGGTCTTCCACTGGGCCGAGCACGGCCGGGTGCACGGCACCCTCCAGATCGGCGCCCCGGCCTGGATCGCCGAGGCCACCGGCCGTCCGGTGGCGGCCGACTTCCGGCCCCGGGACGTGGCCGCCGGCGGCCAGGGCGCGCCGCTGGTCGCCCTGGTGGACCAGATGTGGCTGCGCGGCCGGCCGGGCCGCCCGGCCGCGCTGAACCTCGGCGGGATCGCCAACCTCACCGCACCCGGCCCGGACGGCACCGCCCTGGCCTTCGACACCGGCCCCGGCAACGCGCTGATCGACGCCGCCGTCACCGAACTCACCGACGGACGCGCGACCTTCGACGCCGACGGCGCGCTCGCCGCGGCCGGCCGGGTCCACCAGCCGCTGCTGGAACGGCTGTCGGCCGAGCCGTACTACCGGCTACCGCCGCCCAAGACCACCGGCAAGGAGCTGTTCCACGGCGGCTACCTGCGAACCGCCCTGCGGGCGGCGGGAGTCGGGGCGGTGACCCCCGACGTGATCGCCACCCTCACCCGGCTGACGGCCCGCACCGTGGCCGACGCGGCCCGGCCGCTGCGCCTCACCGAGCTGGTCGTCTCGGGCGGCGGCACCCGCAACCCGGTCCTGATGGAGCTGCTCCGCCGGGAGCTGCCGGACACCGTGCTGCGCCTGTCCGACGGCCTGGGCCTGCCCGCCCAGGCGAAGGAGGCCTACGCCTTCGCGGTCCTCGGCTTCCTCACCCTGCACGGCCTGGCCGGCAACGCGCCCGCCTGCACCGGCGCCCGGGGCCCCCGGATCCTGGGCTCCATCACCCCCGGACGGCACCCCCTCGCGCTGCCCGCGCCCCCGGCCGTCGCCCCGCACACCCTCACGGTCCTGCCGGGGCCGTGAGGGGTCAGGGCGCGTCCGCCAGCAGCAGCTCGGCCAGCTCCGCGAAGGCCTCGGCCGTCCGGGGCCGGATCCGGTCGAGCCGCGGCCATCCGGGCGCCGCCAGCTGGGGGTCCAGGGGCACCGCCACCAGCGCCCCGGAGCGGTTCTCGAAGGCCGCCCGCAGCAGGTACTCCTCGGACACCCGGTCCACCCCGCCCAGCGCACTGCACACCACCACCGCCCCGGCGGCGAGTTCGGCCCAGCCGCCCGCCCGCAGCGCCTCCAGCTCCTCCACCGCGGCCCGGACGGAGAACTCGGCGTCGGTGCAGCACAGCACCAGCCGGTCGGCGTGGGCCAGGACGGTGTCCGCGCCCCGGCTGACCCGCCCGGCGGCCCAGTCGGTGAGCACCACCGGATAGTGCCGGGCCGTCATCGCCATGATCCGCCGGTACTCGTCCGCGTAGGCCGGGCTGGCGGTCGGCCGGGAGACGCGGTGCGCCAGCAGCTCCAGCCCCTCCGGCAGCGGTGCGGTGTACGACCGGATCTCCTCGTACGCGGCGTCGGCGGGGAGCCGGGCCAGTTCGTGCGGGGTGCCGGGCGGGACCCCCGGGAAGCGGCCGCCCAGGTCACCGGAGGCCGGCGCCCCGTCGACGGCCAGCACGGGCTCCCCGCGCACGGCCGCCAGCAGTTCGCCGAGCGCCACGCACACGGTGGCCCGGCCGCACCCCGGCTGGGCGCCGGCCACCGCGATCCGCAGGCTCTGCGCCAGCGGACGGCGCAGCCCGGCCAACCGGCGGTAGAAGCCGCTGCGTTCGAGCGGCCGGGCGGCCCCCCACAGCGGGCGGCGGCCGACCCGCAGGGTCGTCACCTCCGGCAGCACCCCGCCCCGGCGGGGTTCCAGCGGCGGCCGGAGCCCCGAGCCGCGGTTCTCGTCGGCCCGGCGCACCCCCGGCAGCGGCCCGCCCCGGGCCAGCGCCACGTACCGGGCCAGCACGTCGGTGACCTCGGCGGCGGTGGGCCGGCGCAGCGGGTCCTGCTCCAGGCAGCGGCCGACGGTGTCCCGCAGCGACTGCCAGGCGTCCCCCTGCCACAGGTGCATCCCGTCCGGCATGCCGTAGCTGCTGCCCTGCCGCCGGCTGGAGATCCGGCGCAGCAGCTCGCCGAGGGCCCGGACGTTGTCGGACTGGGTGGGCAGGGGCCCCTCGCCCGCGTACGTCCCGTCGACCGCGCAGTCGGAGAGGCCGGTCAGCACCACCGAGCGCTGGAGCACCACGACCGTGTCCTCGGTCAGCGCGGCCGGCACCAGCCCGCTCATGTGGCAGATGCTCAGCGCCGCCGCCATGTGCCAGCCGAGCGTGAGGCCGGTCAGGATGTCGAACGGCGGCCGTTCGGCGGCGTAGGTGCCCCGGTTGCTCTCCGCGTGGAAGCGGATCAGGTCGCCGAGCGTGGGCGGCGGCCCGGCCTGGGCGGTGCCGTCGGCGACCAGCTGCATGGCGATCCACGGCGGCCGGTCGGCGAGTCCGGTGGCCAGCAGGGCGGGGGAGTACCGGCCGTTCATCCGGCGCAGCGCCTCCGCCTCGATCTCCAGCAACCGGCCGGTGGCCAGCGGCAGATCGGGCCGGATCACCCGGACGGCGACTTCCGCGCCCTGGGTGTCCAGCGCCCGGTAGAGGATGCTGCGGTCGTCGCTCCGGCGGCCGGTGAGCCGGTACGGGCCCAGCCGCACCGGGTCCAGCGGGGTGAGCGGCGCCCAGGCGTCCGGCCCCGCGGGGGACGCCGGGGCGTCCGGCGGGGCGCCGGCCGGGCCGTCGTAGTCGGTGGTCGAGAAGCGGGTGAGCGGTTCCATCGTGACGCCGAGCCGGGCCAGCAGCCGGCGCTCCACCACGGTGAAGGAGCGCAGCGCGTCCGGGACCCGGTCGGGTCCGTCGTCATGGGCCAGCCAGGCGGGGAAGTCGGGTGAGCGGCCCGCCAGTTGGCTCAGCCGGCGGCCGATCCGGCGGCTGGTGGCGACCAGTTCGGCGGCGGGCAGTGCGTCCAGCAGGGCCGGCTTGGCCTCGTCGGAGAACTCGAAGACCTGGTGCCGGGCCGGCAGCGGGCCGTCCACCGGGGCCGGCACGGGCCGCAGCAGGCCGCCCAGGAACACCTCGGCGAGGTGGGTGGTGCGGGCCCGCCACGGGACTTCGTTCTGCACCAGCCGCATCACCGGCACCGACACCGGGCTGACCGCCGCCAGGTGCGCCGCCAGCCGGTACGCCTCCGGGGAGGCCGCGTCCCGGAAGTGCTGCACCCCGCGCTCGCCCCGGGAGGGCGCCATCAGGGTGCGCAGCCGGGCCGGCCCCAGCAGCGGCAGCCCGACGGTGGTGCCGGGGGAGGTGAGCAGCCGAGCCCAGTCCCGCAGCGACCCGGCCGTCGGCTCCAGCACCGGGACCGGGATCCCCGGGAACCGCGCCAGCTCCGGCGGCAGCACCTGGTCGGTGACCAGCCACCGGGCGTTGGCCGCGCCCGGCTGCCGGGTGGTCACCTGCCAGCGGTCCGCCTGGATCCCGGAGGCGTCCCACAGGCCGGGCGGCAGGGTGTGCAGCACCGCGGTCGGCCCGCAGCGCGCCCACCGTTCCAGGACCGGGTGCATCCGGCCCTGCCGCCAGGCCGGGCCCATCCCGTCGCTCAGGACCAGGACCAGGGTCCGGCCGGCGGGATCCACCGACAGCGAGGGCGGGAGCGGGGCGCTGCGCGGGTCGAACGGCCGCCCGCGGAGCATCGGTTCGCCGGCGCCCGAGCTGTCCAGGCCGTAGACCCGCAGCGACCGGAAGGCGCCCAGCCGCTGGAGGGTGGTCTGGATGTCACCGGCCAGCCGCTGCCACAGCAGCATCGAGATCCCGTCGTCCACCACCAGCACCAGGTCCAGCCAGCGCTCGCGCACCGGCCGCATCACCACGTCCGGCAACCAGGTCTCGGCCAGCGCGGCGGCGGTGGCCCGCTCGTCCAGCTCGAACCGCCAGCGGCTCGGCCGCCGCCGCTTGAGCGGCCGCAGCGACCGGCCCACCAGCAACTCCTGCGCGAGCGCCTTCTCTTCGGGCACCCGCACCGGCATCCCGGGCCGGGAGCGCTCCTCCCGCTCGGGGGCCGGCGCGCCGGGGGACCGGCGGACCGGCGGGGGCGGCGGCAGCGGCGCGGCGTGCAGCCCCGACAGGGTCAGGTCCGGCAGGTCCTCGTCGGGCAGCCGCAGCTCCCCTGCGCCGGCCTCCGCCGCCTCCGGACCGGCGCCCTCCGTACCCTCCGGCTCCCCGTCCGGGAGGACCGGACCGGGCCGTGCCAGGGCCAGCGGGAGGCGCCGGGGGTCGCCGGTGAGCCGCCGGGCCAGCCACAGGACGTCCAGCACCCCCTGCGCGTCCAGGTCCTGGCCGGCGCCGGCCAGCACCCGCATGACGGCGCCGAGCCGGTCCGCCCCGGCCGGCTCCCCAGGCGCCTCCCCGGCCATGCTCACCCCCCGGTCAGCTGGTGCAGGACCGCGTCGAGCAGCCCGTCCGCGTCCAGGTCCACCCCGCCGGCCCGCAGGAACACGGCGTTCAGCAGCTGGTCGGTGGCCAGCTCGCCGGGGGCCCGCCGGCGGAGAAACGCCTGGAGCAGGTCGTCGACCTCGGCCAGTGCCCGCTCCCCGAGGTGCGCCGTGACGATGGCCCGCAGCTTCGCCTCGTCGGGCACGGGCAGGTCCAGGCGGATGCAGCGGCGCAGGAAGGCCGGCGGGAAGTCCCGCTCGCCGTTGCTGGTGATGATCACCACCGGGAACTCCGTGCAGTGCACCAGCCCCCGCGTCACCGTGGCGGTGCCCTGGTGGTCCGCGGTCAGCACCTCCACGGCGTCGGTGCCGTCGGGCAGCCGGGCCAGCTCCGGGATGTCGAAGACGCCCTCCTCGAAGACGGTCAGCAGGTCGTTGGGGAGGTCCACGTCCCCCTTGTCCATCTCGTCCACCAGCAGCGTCCGGGGCCGGGGCCCGGGCACCAGGGCCGTGCCCAGCGGGCCCAGCCGGACGAACCGGCCGATGCCCGGATCCGACCCGCCCCGGTCCCGGCTCAGCGTGGTCTCGCGCAGCCGGCCGATGGCGTCGTACTGGTACAGCGCCTCCTGCACGCTGGAGCGGCTGTTCACCGACCAGCGCAGCAGCCGGCCCAGCTGCAGCTCGTGGGTCACCGCCTTGGCCAGCGAGGACTTGCCGGTCCCGGCCGGGCCGGTGACCAGCAGCGGCCGCCGCAGGTGCAGCGCGGCGTTGACCACGTCCGCGTGCTCCGGGGCTATCAGGTACGGGAGTTGGGGCCGGGGCAGCCCGGCCGCCTTGAACCGCCGCCACGGCGGCGCCGGCGGCATCTCCACCGGGTGCGGCACCCCGTCGCCCCGGAAGAGCCGCCACCCCTGCGCTGCCGCCTCGCTCATGAGCCCTCCTGTGGTTCGGACAGATACAACTGGGGGACGGTCCGGTCGGCGTCGGCCCAGGCGAGCACCGGCCGGCCGGGGTAGTCCCGGGGCCGGTGCACCGTCTTGGCCCGGTAGGAGCGCACCCCCTCGGGCAGCTCCCGGGTGGTGACCACGTCCATCTGCGCGACGGCCGCCGACCGGCCCTCGCCGGCCCGGTCCCAGACCACCACCGGCACGCCCACGGCCAGGCACACCTGGACGATCTCCTCGCGCAGCCCGGCCGGTACCGCCACCGAGACCCGCACGGCGTCGGCCCGGTCCATCAGGGTCCCGTAGATCTCCCGGGCCCCCATCGCCGTGTCGCTGAACTGCAGCGCGACACCGGTGTCCAACTGCCGCCAGCGGCGCCGCCAGTCGGGCAGGAAGCGTTCGTTGCGCCGCAGCAGCTCGGGGCAGTTGACGACCACCTGGTACTCGGCGCCGAGCACGGCCGGAACCACGTCCTCGGGGTCGTCTTTCTCCCACTCGTCGATCGGCAGGTTCAGCCCCGCCCGGTCCACCAACGCCTCGACCAGCGGCCGGTGTTCCCCCGGGTCCGCGGCCCGGCACAGCGACTCCAGGGCCCGCAGCACCTCGCCGGCCGCCTGCGCGCCCGAGTAGACGCGCTCGCCCTCCCCGGACACCTGCCGGGGTCCGGCGCCCTCGTCGCACCACAGCCGCAGGCGGTAGCGGTCCGTGCCGGTGAGCGTCTGCACCTGGACCAGCACCCGCAGCGGAGCGGTCCGGGACCCGCGGGTACGGGCCCACTCCTCGGCCTCCGAACGCCGCTCGGCCAGCGCCGAACCGGGGATCCCCAGCCGGTCCGCCACCCCCAGCGACCAGAGCCGCAGCCGGGCCCGGGGCCCGGCGGGGGAGATCGCCGCCAGGAACTCGACCACTCGCAGCAGCCCCGGCACCCGCGGCCCGGACGGGTCCCCGTGGCTGTCGCCGGAGAGGCGTTCCAGACCGGTGACCACCTCGTCCAGCCGCTCCCCGCCGGGCAGCGCCGCGGCCAGCGGCAGCGCGGCCCGCATCGCCTGCGGCAGCCGGGCCCGGACCGTCTCGGGCAGTTCGTCGAGCTGCCCGCGCAGCCGGTCGAACTCGCGGGGCGAGAGCAGCAGCGGCACCCGGGAGAGCAGCCGGGCCTGCAGGAGGCGTTCGGTGCCGTCCGGGTCCTCCAGCCGCATCGCCTCGGTCAGCGCGGCCAGCGCCCGCGGATCGGTCACCAGCAGCCGGGCGAACTCCTGGTGCCCGGGGGCCGATCCGTCGGACGGGTAGGCGTACCCGCAGCGCTCCGCGACCGCCCGGGCGCGGTCCCGGCGCCGCTCGGCCGAGGGCAGGACGGTCTCCAGCAGGTCGGCGAGCAGCGGCAGTGCCGGATCGTCCGGGTCGGTCTCGGCGGTGCCCTCCTCGAAGAGGGGCGCGGCGCCGGCCGCCCATAACTCCTGCTGGACCTGCTGCCAGGGGATGCCCCAACTCCGCCGGGCGATCTGCTGGCTGAGCGGCAGCGCCCGGCCGGTGCCCGGGTCCGGCGGCATGAAGTGTCCGGTGACCAGCCCGGCGACGCCCTGTGCGGTCTCCGACCACAGGGGTCCGCCGCTGTAGGCGGGCCCGATGGCCATGCCGGTCGCCTCGCCGTCGAGGTAGGCGACCGCCCCGTCGAGGGTCTTGACCCGGACGTCGGCGAAGGAGCTGCCCAGCCCGGTGCCGTGCCAGGCCCGCAGCCGCTGGCCCGGCTCCATCGGCACCCACCGGGGCGGCCGTCCGTGGAAGTCCCCGGGCCGCTCGAGGACGAGCACGGCCAGGTCCCCGTACCAGTCCAGGTCGCGCTTCTCCCGCACCGGGTAGCCGCCGTCGCGGCGCCGGGGCGGGATCCAGTGCGCCAGCCGGGCCTGCCGGCGGAACACCCGGGACGGGGTGCGCAGCGACAGGTCCAGCCGCGCCTCGCCCGGCGAGCCGGGCTCGAACGCCGGCCGCCCCAAGGCGTCGTTGACCACGTGGGCGCAGGTGAGCACGGCGCCGGCGGTGAGGAGCACGCCCGCGCCCGCGGTGAGGTTGACGCCGCTGCGCAGCACGGAGACCACGCAGTAGCGGGGGTCCGCGTCCGCGGTGCCGCCCCGATGGAACCAGCCCACCCCGTCAGACCGCTCGGGACGCCGGCTGCCAGGTCGCGGACACCGTGCGGACACCGGGGCCCATGCCCTCGGGGAGGCCCGCCGGATCCCCCTCCGCCGGTTCCTCGTACGCCCCGGGGGCACCGGGTGCGTGCGGGGCCGCGGCCAACACCTCGAAGCGGACCGGAGTGCCGTCGCCGAGTTGCAGCTCAGTGAAGGTCGCCATGCTCGTATTGTGCCCAACTCCGACCGCCGCGGGACCGGTTCGGAAAGATCGGCGCACGGCGCGGGCCGGCGGCCGGGCTCAGGGCCTGTCTTCCGGATCATGCCGGGCCCGAGGCGCCTGGCACCGCGCCTCGCGGCGTTCTCGTCAGTCGCCAATGCTCCGCAGTGGCTCCCTCCTCGGCCTTGCGATGCACGGCACCAGACGCCTCGGGCTGATCCGACCTGATCCGAAAGACAGGCCCTAGCCGCCGGCCCGCAGGCGGGCCTTGTCCGGCTTGCCCGCGGGGGTCAGCGGCAGGGCGTCCACCAGGCGGATGCGGGTCCCGGCGTAGAGGGAGCCCAGCCGCTCGGCGACCAGACCGGCCAGCCGGCCGGGGTCGGGCCG
The DNA here is from genome assembly GCF_040684615.1 of Streptomyces sp. NPDC089919. Taxonomy (NCBI): domain Bacteria; kingdom Bacillati; phylum Actinomycetota; class Actinomycetes; order Kitasatosporales; family Streptomycetaceae; genus Streptomyces; species Streptomyces sp. NPDC089919. Next base: position 66,290 of record NZ_JBFBGK010000010.1, on the reverse strand, counting down.
GCGGCCCGGCGCGGGGCGGACGGCCGCGTGCAGTTCCTCCGTGCCGTCGGGGCCGGTGGTCCCGTACGCGGCGCACTGGGCCACCTCGGGGTCGCCGAGCAGGACCTGTTCGGCCTCGGCCGGGTGGAGGTGCCCGCCGACCACCACCACGATCTCCCGCAGCCGGTCGACCAGGTGCAGGTAGCCCGCCCCGTCCAGGCGCCCCACGTCCCCGGTGGCGATCCAGCCGTCGGCGGGCAGGCCCGCGGCCGTCCCGGTGCGGCCCCAGTAGCCGTTCATGGCCATCGCGCTCCGTACGTGGACCTCGCCGTCCCGGCCCGGGGGCCGGACCGCACCCGCCGGGTCCCGGATCTCCACCCCGACCCCGGGCAGCGGCCGGCCGGCGGTGATCCGGCCGTCCGGACCGGTCACCCCGTGCTCATCGGGCCCCACCCCGGCGATCGGGCCCGTCTCGGTCTGCCCGTACGAACCGTGCAGGACGGGTCCGAACACCTCGGCGGCCTGCCGCAGCCGGCCCGGTGCGGCGGGGGTGCCGCCGTAGTACAGCCGTCGCAGCGCCGGCGGCCGGGCACCGGCCGGGCGCGGGTGGTCGAGCAGTTCGTACAGCAGCGGCGGCAGCAGCCAGAGGTCGGTGATCTCCTGCCGGTCGAGGGCCGCGTGCACCTCCGCGGGGTCGAACCGCGGCTGTACGACGACCGAGCCGCCGGCCAGCAGGGCCGCGTCGGCGAAGATCCCGGCCAGGTGCGCGAGCGAGGTGCAGGACAGCAGCCGGACCGAGCCGTCGGCCGGCAGGCCCGCGGTCAGCCCGGCCAGCATCAGCCGGTACGCGCCGTGCCCCAGCCGGACGGCCTTGGGCGGGCCGGTCGTGCCCCCGGTCAGCCGCAGGCACCAGTCGTCCCCGGGGCGGACCGCGGCCGGCACGGGTGCGGGCAGCGGTCCCGCGGTGAACAGCGCCCGGTCCAGGGCCAGGACCGCCGGGGCCGGGGCCGGCTCCCCGTCGGGATCGGTCAGCAGCAGGACGGCGCCGGTGTCCGCCAGCAGCTGCGCCTGCCGGGCGGCCGGCAGGTCGTCGCCGAGGTGCAGGACCCGGGCGCCGAGCAGGTTCGCGGCGTACCGGGCCAGCAGCGCCTCGGGCCGGTTGCCGGTGCGCAGCGCGACGGTGGTACCGGGGCCCACGCCCCGCCGGGCCAGCACGCCGGCCGCGCGCGCGACCCCCTCGCCCACCTCGCCGCCGGTCAGGGTGCGGTCGTCCGAGGTCAGGACCACCCGGTCGGGCCGGCGGGCCAGGGTGGCGAGCAGGACGTCCACGTAGCTCTCGAACGGCGCGTCCGGCGCGCGCCGCTCGTCCTGCGCGGACGACCCGGACGGCGGGGGCGGGGTGGTGGTCATGGGCCGGACTCCTGTCGGTGGGGCGGCTTCCGACGCTAGGCGGGCCGGTTCGGCACCGCCACGACCAAATCCGCCATGAGATCATGCCTGTGGGGTTATGGATCGGGGGCGATCGGGTGGACCTGCTGTCGTTGCGCTGCTTCCAGGTGGTGGCGCGGCTGGAGCACATCAGCCGGGCGGCCGACGAACTGCGGGTGGCCCAGCCCTCGGTGAGCCGCACCATCGCCCGGCTGGAGGCCGAGGTGGGGGTGCCGCTCTTCGACCGCCGGGGCCGCCGCATCCACCTCAACCGGCACGGCGCCGCGTTCCTGCGGCGGGTGGACCGGGCACTGGCCGAACTGGCCGACGGGAGGCGGGAGCTGGCCGACGCCGCCCGGGGCGAGGAGGTCACCGGCACGGTCACGGTCGCCAGCGAGACCCTGCTGACCCTGACCGGGCTGCTCGCCGGCTTCCGCGCCGCCCGGCCCGGCGTCGAGGTCCGGCTGCGCCAGGCCTCGGCGGGGGCCATGGTCCGGCACCTGCGCGCCCGGGAGACCGATCTGTGCTTCGCCTCGCAGCCGCTGCCGGGGCCGGACCTGCACGCCGTACCGCTGCTCAGCGAGGACGTGCTGCTCGCGGTGCCGCCCGGGCACCGGCTGGCGGGGCGGCGGCAGGTCGAGGTCACCGAGCTGGCCGGGGAGCCCTTCGTCACCCCGCGGCCCGGCCACTGGCAACGCACCCTGTCCGACCGGCTGTTCGCGGAGGCCGGGGCCGAGCCGGTGATCGTCTGCGAGGGGGACGAGCCGGGGGCCGTCCTCGGCCTGGTCGCCGCCGGGCTCGGCATCGCGATGGTCCCCGAGCTGGCCCGGATCACCGGCACCCGGGAAACGGTCGGCTGGGCCCGGCTGGCGACCCCGGCGGCCCGCCGCGACCTCCGCCTGGTCCACCACCGCGACACCTACCGCTCCACGGCGGCCCGAGCCCTGGCGCAGTACGCGGTCGACCACTTCCGCGGGGCCGGGCAGCAGGCGTCCGCCCGCTGAGGTTCCGGGCTGCCGGCGCGGTGCTACGCCGCGTCCGCCAGGGCCTCGGCGTTCAGGGCCGACAGCAGCCAGTCGTGGGCGGCGCCGGGCGTGGGCTCCGGACGGCCGCCCCGGGGGGTGTTGACCTGCGCCACCAGTTCCCAGTAGCCGTCGATCCGCGGATCGGAGGCCAGCTGCCCGGCCAGCAGACGCCGGAAGCCCGGGGTGTCGGCGGTGCCGAAGGAGGTCGCGTACGCGTCGACGAAGCACTCCAGCGCCTCGCCGCCGCGCGGCGGACGACCCCGCCGCAGGGGTGCGGCGGCCAGCTCGTACGCCTCCGCCAGCCCGTCGTAGAGCACGGCCGCCCGGAAGTCCGGCGAGGCGCCGTGGGCTGCCGGCTGGCAGGGCTCCGTACCGCCCGGGCAGGGCCGGGTGACGAAGGCGTGCAGCCGCGCGAAGGCCAGCAGCTGCCCCGGCGCGGGGTCCGCCGGCGGCTCCGGCACCGCCACCGCGAGGAAGGCCCCGACCGCCCCGGCCGGCATCCGGCGCGGCAGCCACGCCCGCCAGAACCGCGCCAGCGAGTCCGTGTTCGGCGGGCTGGTCACCGCGCCGACCAGCCGCAGCACCTCGGCCCGCTCCTGCGGCGGGGACTCGGCCAGCAGCCGCAGCCCCGCCTCCCGCCACCGCAACGCGGCGATCTCCGTGCCCAGTTCGCCCAGCCGCGCCGCGACGGCCGCCTCGAGCACCGGCCCCGCGGTGTCCTCCTCCGCGACGATCCGCTGCACCTCCGGCACCGCCAGGTCGAGCCCCCGCAGCGCCCGGATCATCCGCAACCGCTCCAACGCCTCGGCCCCGTACCGCCGATGCCCCCCGGAACTCCGACCGGCCTCCGGCAGCAACCCCCGCTCCGAGTAGAACCGCACCGTCTTCACGGTCGTCCCGGCCCACTCGGCCAACTCACCGATGCTCCACAGACCGTCGTGCGAGGACACCACTAGAACCTCCCTGGGGACGCCCCCACACTAACCGCCGGCCCCCTCCCGACCGCGGCCCGGTCACGGGCGCGCGAGCGCGGTGCGGGCGCGGGAAATACCGGGCGCCGCCCGGACCGGGTCCTGGCACCATCGGCTCATGGAGATCCGTCGCATCACCGAGGCCGGGGCCGTGCGGGAGGCCGGGGGGCTGTTCGACGATCCGCCGGTGGCGGAGGCGACCGAGCGGTTCCTGGCCGACGGGCGCCACCACCTGCTGATCGCCTACCTGGACGACGTACCGGCGGGGATGGTCACCGGCGTCGAGATGACGCACCCCGACAAGGGCACCGAGATGTTCCTGTACGAGCTGGGGGTGGCCGAGTCCTTCCGCGGCCGGGGCGTCGGCCGGGCGCTGACCTCGGCGCTCGCCGACCTGGCGCACGCCCGCGGCTGCTACGGCATGTGGACCGTCACGGACGAGGACAACGTGCCGGCCCGGGCGGCCTACCAGGGTGCCGGCGGAACAGCGGAGGAGGGGCAGACGGTGCTCGTCTGGACCTTCGACCAGGGGTAGCCCCTGCCGTACCGTCTCCCGGCCGGTGGCCCCGCGGGCTTGAAACTCCACCTGGGGGAGGTTCTACCGTGCCTCTCACGGCGGCCGGACGATCAAGGGATCCGGGCGTCGGTCGCGGGGCGCGGGGTCCCGGACGGAGGGGGAGAGGGCCATGAACGAGTTCATCCTGGTACCGGGCGTGTTCACGGACGGGCACGTGTGGGAGGCGACCGCGGACCGGCTCCGGGGGGCGGGGGCCGGGGCGCACGCGGTGACGTTCGGCGGGGACCGGGCGGACCTGGAGACGGACATCGCGGACGTGCTGCGGGTGATCGACGGTGTCGACGCGGCGGCGGAGATCGTGCTGGTGGGGCACGACTACGGCATCCACCCGGTCATCGGCGCAGCAGACCGGCGGGCCGGGCGGATCGCGCGCATCGTGTACGTGGACGCGGGCATGCCCCAGGACGGCGTGCCGGCCCTGGCGGCGGTACCGGACCAGGAGCTGCGGGAGCGGCTGGCGGCGGCGGAGCCGGCGGACGGCGCGCTCGCCGCCCCCGCCTCCGAGGAGGAGTGGCGGCGCTGGGGCAGCACCGCGGGCGTCCCCGCGGACGCCCTGGAGCTGCTGACCCGGCGGGCCGTCCCGCAGCCGCTGGGCACCCTGCGCCGGCCGCTGCGCCTGACCGGCGCCGTGTACGGCGTGCCCACCAGCGGAGTGCTGTGCAGCGGGAACGGCGCGGGCATCGAGATGCTCCAGCACCTGGTGAACATGGGCCTGCCGGAGGTGCAGGGGCTCGCCGCCCCGCAGGTGACCTTCTTCGAACTGGCCACCGGACACTGGCCGATGCTCTCCACCCCGGTCGAACTGGCCGGCGCGCTGCTGGCGGCGGCGGCCGGCGAGGGCCACCGGCTGACCCCCGCCGCCGACGAACTCCCGGTCCACCTGCGGCCGTTCCTCCTGGAGACGCCCGAGGTGCCGGTCGAGCGGACCGGGCACGTGGACCTGTACGTCCCCCGGGACGCGGACGGTCCCCGGCCGGCCGTGGTGTTCGTGCACGGCGGCCCGGTGCCGGCCGGCTCCTCGCCCCGGGACTGGCCGATGTTCTGCGGGTACGCCCGGCTCGCCGCACAGGCGGGCGCGGTGGGCGTCACGCTCGACCACCGGCTGCACGACCTCACCGGCTACCCGGACGCGGCCGAGGACGTCGCCGCCGCGGTGGCGCTGGTCCGGGCCGACCCGCGGGTGGACCCCGACCGGATCGCCCTGTGGTTCTTCTCCGGCGGCGGCCCGCTGGCGGCCGGCTACCTGGCCGCCCCGCCGGCCTGGCTGCGCACGGTGGCGGCCACCTACCCGATCCTGGCCCCGCTCCCGAACTGGGGGCTGACCGACCCCCGCTTCCTCCCGGTGGCGGCCCTGGCCGGGGCCGGCGACCTGCCGGTGGTGCTGACCAGGGCGGGCCTGGAGATGGCCGAAATCGACGCCACCGTCGAGCAGTTCCTCGCCGCGGCCGAGGAGCACGGGACCCGGCTGGAGGTGGTCGACGTCCCGGCGGGCGACCACGGCTTCGAGACCCTGGACCCGACGGACGCCTCCCGCGACGCCGTCCACCGCGCCCTGGCCGCGGTACTGGCCCACCTGGGGCATGTCCGGCGGATCGGGGTCGGACACGCCCTGGCGCCCTGACCCCGGTGCCGGGCCGTCCGGCCGGGATCCCGCGAGAGACGGGCACACCGCCCGGGGCTGCTACTCGGGGGAGGGATCCCGGCCGGACGGCCCGCCCGGACGCACCGGGCCGCCGGTGCTCCCACTCAGTGGGGAGTGCCGGCGGCCGCACGCGGTGACGGGGTCAGAGGGTGCGCGCGAACAGGTCCAGCAGCGCCGCCCAGTGCCGCTCGTCGCCCTCCGCCTGGTAGGCGGCGGTGTCGGCCTGGGTGAAGCCGTGGTGGGCGCCGGGGTAGACCTCGCTGCGGTGCCGGACGCCCGCCTCGGTGAGGGCCTTCTCCAGGCGCTCGATCTGCTCCGGCGGGTTGTTCTGGTCCTGGTCTGCGTGGCCGAAGTACAGCTCGGCGGTGATCTCGCCGGCCAGCAGGTGCGGGCTGGTCGGCGCGTCCGAGGCCAGCATCGCGCCGTGGAAGCCGGCCGCGGCGGCCACCCGGTCGGGGTAGCCGGCGGCGACGCGCAGGGCGATGCCGGCGCCCATGCAGTAGCCGGTGATGCCGACCGGGCCGTCCGTGGTCAGCGGGGAGGCCGCCAGCCAGTCCAGGTAGGCGCCCGCGTCGCGGAGGACCAGCTCCGGGGTGAGGGAGTACAGCAGCGGGCCCAGCTGCTGGAACAGGTCGGGGCGCGCTCCCGGGTCGATGAACTCGGGCAGCTCCACGACGGGCGCCCGGCCCTTGCGGTAGAAGGCGTTGGGGACCAGGACCACGTAGCCGGCCGCGGCGATCCGGTCGGCCATCTCCCTCAGCTGCGGGCGCAGGCCGAAGGCGTCCATGTTCAGCAGGACGGCGGGGTACGGCCCGCCCTGCGCCGGGTGCGCCAGGTACGCGTCGGCTATGCCGTCCGGCGTCGGCACGTCCACGGATGACCCCTGAACAGTCGTCATCTCGACCTTCCTCGCGTCTCGTTCTCGGTGAGCGGGCCGGATCAGGGCCCCGACCGGCGCGACTCTAGTCCGGACCGGGACCGCGCCCGGCTCCCGGGCGGCCGGATCCGGCCGGTCGCGATCGGGGCCCGAGCCCGTCCCCGCCGGGCTCCGAACGAGTGGACTCGCCGACCGGCCCGGGGCCGGCGGCACGGCCGGGGGTCCCGCCGGTGCTCTGGTGTCCTGCGAGCCGGGACCCGGTCCGGTCCCGCGACCCGTCCCCCATCCGGAAGAGGCGCCCGACGTGCGACGACGTACCCCCCACCGCAGGCTGTCCGCCGCCGCGCTGCTCGTGGCCGCCGTGGTGGCCCCGATGACGGCGCTGCCCGCGACGGCCGGCCACGCCACGGCCGCGCCCGGTCCGGCCGCCCGGGCCGCGGCCGCGCTCACGCCCCCGCCGGGCGGCGGCGGGCACGACGACGTGCTGTGCGCGCCCCGGCACCGCTTCGACCGGGCGCTGACCGCGCGGCTGGACCGGACCGTGGACGCGGTCCGGGAGCAGGCCGGCATCCCCGGCGCCGTGGTCGGCGTCTGGATGCCCGGGAAGGGCTGCTACCTGCACACCAGCGGCGTGGCCGACACGGCCACCGGCCGCCCGATGTTCGCCGGCACCCGGGTCCGGATCGGCAGCGAGACGAAGACCTTCACGGTCACCGCGCTGCTGGAGCTGGTGGACGAGGGGAAGGTCGGGCTGGACGACCCGATCTCCGACTACGTCCGGGGCGTCCCGAACGGCGACAAGATCACCCTGCGGCACCTCGCGGAGATGCGCAGCGGCCTCTTCCCCTACACCGCCGACCCCGACTTCATCCGCGACCTGTACGCGCAGCCGGAGCGCGCGTTCAACCCGTGGGAGGCGCTGTCCTACGGCTACCGGCACCCGAACACCTTCGCGCCCGGCGCGCAGTTCCAGTACTCGAACTCCAACCTGGTCCTGCTCGGCCTGGTGGTCGAGAAGGTCAGCGGCCAGGAGCTGGCGCACTTCGTCCACGAGCGGGTGGTGCGCCCGGCGGAGCTGCGCCACACCTTCCTCCCGGAGGGCGCCGAGTTCCCCGAGCCGCACGCCCGCGGCTACACCGAGGACCTGACCGGTGCGACCGTGGACGCCACGGACTGGAACCCGAGCTGGGCCTGGGCGGCCGGCGCGATGATCTCGGACCTGCGGGACCTGCGGCACTGGGCCGAGGTACTGGCCACCGGGAAGCTGCTCAGCCCGCAGACCCAGGCGCAGCGGCTCAAGACGCTGCCGACCGGCTTCCCGGGGACCAGCTACGGGCTGGGGATCTTCGACGCGAACGGCTGGCTGGGGCACAACGGCTCGCTGCCGGGGTACGAGACGGTGACCGTCTACCTCCCGCAGGAGAAGGCCACCATGGTCGTCATGATCAACACGGACACCCTCACCGGGGGCGAGGAGCCGTCCACCCCGCTGGCCCGCGCCGTCACGCAGATCATCACCCCGGACCACGTCTACGACGGGAAGGTCCCGCCGCGCTGAGCGGTCGCTGCACCGACGCGGACTCCCAGCAGTTCGCGGCCTCGGGCCGCGAGGACCACGTGGACGCGCGCTGACCGGCACCGCTACGGCGGGCGGGCCCGGGGGAGTTCCCCCGGGCCCGCCCGCCGTGCGCGAGGTCCCGGTCAGGCGATCGTGACGACGATCTTGCCGCGGGTGTGGCCCTGCATGTTCAGGCGCTGCGCGTCGGCGGTCTGCTCCAGCGGGAAGGTGGCGGCCACGTCGACGGTCAGCTCGCCGCGGTCGGCGAGCTCGGCCAGCCGGGCCAGGTCGGCGGTGTCCGGGCGGACGAAGACGAAGGTGCCGCCGAGGCCGAGCACCGCGCCGTCGGCGATGGAGGCCAGCCGGCCGCCGGGGGCGAGCAGGTCGGGGGAGACCTTCAGGGCCTCGCCGCCGACGAGGTCGAGGACGGCGTCCACGCCCTCCGGCGCGAGCGCCTTGACGCGGTCGGCGAGGCCGTCGCCGTACTCGACCGGCTCGGCGCCGAGGGCGCGCAGGTGGTCGTGGTTGCGGGCGCTGGCGGTGCCGATGACGCGGACGCCGAGGGTGCGGGCTATCTGGACGGCGAGGGAGCCGACGCCGCCGGCCGCGGCGTGGATCAGCACGGTCTGGCCCGGGCGGACCTCCAGGTGGCGGGTCAGGGCCTGGTAGGCGGTGAGGCCGGCCAGCGGCAGGCCGGAGGCCTGCTCGAAGCTGAGCGCGGCGGGCTTGTGGGCCAGGGTGCGCACCGGGGCGGCCACGTACTCGGCGAAGGTGCCGCGGGAGACGAAGTCCTCGCGGACGTACCCGATGACCTCGTCGCCGGCCTTGAACTCGGTCACGCCCGCGCCGGCCTGCTCGACGACTCCGGCCACGTCCCAGCCCGGGATGACGGGGAAGACGGTGTCCATCGCGGAGTCGAGGTAACCGGCCTGGATCTTCCAGTCGACCGGGTTCACCGAGGCCGCCTTGACGCGGATCAGGACGGCGTCCGCGCCGAGCTTCGGCATGGGGACGTCGGTGCGGTACTCCAGGACGTCCGGGCTGCCGTAGGTGCCGTAGGTGATGGCCTTCATGGGGGTTCTCCTTCGGTGGCCGGGGCGGGGTGGGCCCCAGTGCTTGAGTGAATAGATGGTTGAGAAGGTCAAGCAATGCGATGAACCGTAGACCTCGACAATTGAGAATGTCAAGCATCCCCGGTTATGCTCGTGCCATGACCGAAAAGCGCACCCCGACCGAGACGCCGACCGAGGCGCCGGCCCCGACCGCGGTCGCGGCGGAGCTGCCCACCGACGCCCGGCTGCTGGACCTGCTCTCGCACGCCTTCGGGGTGCACTACGGCGACCTGGCCGCGGCGACCGCCCAGGTGGGCCTCACCACCAGCCAGGCCAACACGCTCAGCGTGCTGCGCGGCGGACCGGCCCCGATGCGCTCCCTGGCCGCGGTGCTGGCCTGCGACGCCTCGAACGTCACGGGCCTGGTGGACCGGCTGGAGAAGCGCGGGCTGGTGCGGCGCGAGCCCAGCCCGGTCGACCGGCGGGTCAAGAACGTCGTGCTCACCGCCGAGGGCGAGCGCACCACCGAGGAGGTCCGGGGGCTGATGGCGACCACCCGCGCGGGCCTCGGCGCCCTCTCCGGCGAGGACCGCGAGGAGCTGCTGCGGCTGCTGACGGCCGTCTTCGGCGAGCGTTCCGGCGGCGCCGCGGGCTGAGCGGGCCGCGCCCCGGCCCGCGCCGCTGACCGGACCGACCGCCCTCAGCCCGCCGACCCCGGCCCGAACCGGGCCCGGTACGCCGAGGGTGTGATGCCGGTCCGGCGGCGCATCAGGGCGCGCAGGTTCGCGGCCGTGCCCAGCCCGCTGTCCCGGGCGACGACCTCCAGCCGGCTCTCGCCGCGCTCGATCAGCCGGCAGGCCGTCGTCAGCCGCTCCGCGGTGAGCCAGGCCAGCGGGGTGGTGCCCAGCTGTGCCCGGAAGCGCCGGTGCAGGGTCGCGGGGCTGACCGCGGCGCGAGCCGCGAGCTCCGCCACCGTCAGTGGTTCGGACAGCCGCTCCCGGGCCCAGGCGAGCACCGGGCCCAGGGATTCGTCCGGCGCCTCGGGCAGCGGTCGTTCGAGGAACTGCCGCTGTCCGCCGTCCCGGTGGGCGGCGAAGACCAGCCGCCGGCTGACCGCGCCCGCGATCTCCGCGCCGTGGTCGCGCCGGACCACGTACAGCCCGAGGTCGAGGGCCGCGGCGCTGCCGGCCGCCGTCAGGATGTCCCCGTCGTCCACGAACAGCACGTCCGTCTCCAGCCGGACCGCCGGGAACCGGGCCCGGAAGGCGTCCGCCCACTGCCAGTGCGCGGTGGCCCGGCGGCCGTCCAGTACCCCGGCCTCGGCCAGCGTGAAGGCGCCGCTGCAGAAGCCGAGCAGCCGGGCACCCCGCGCGTGCGCCCGCCGGATCGCGTCCAGCACCTCCCGGCGCCGCGGCACCTCCGTGTCGGGCCGGTTGGGCACGATCAGCGTGTCCGCCGTCTCGGCCGCTTCGAGCCCGGCCACACCGCCGAGCGTGAAGAAGCCGTCCCGCATCACGGTGCTCGGCTCCGGGGAGCAGAGCCGGAAGGAGTACAGGTCGCGGCCGATCTCCGGCCGGCGCAGTCCGAAGACCTCGGTCGCGCAGCCGAGTTCGAAGGGGTTGGAGTTCTCGTCCACGATCACGACGACCCGGTGCGGGCCGTCGGCGGGCGGTGCTGGGTGCGAGGATCCTTGCGGCATGTGCAATTCCTAGCACTCGTGCCACCCGCCCGCCGCCGCCGACCATGGGTCCGTGACCAACGAACCGATCTTCCTCGACACCGCCCTGACCTCCTTCGACGCTCTGTGGAGCCCGCACATCGTGACGCGCGTGAACGACTACGACGTGCGGGTCGCCAAGGTGCGGGGCGAGCACCTGTGGCACGCGCACGACGACACCGACGAGTTCTTCCTGGTCCTCGAGGGCGAGTTGACCATCGCGCTCCGCGAACCGGCCGGGGAGCGGACCGTACTGCTGCCCAAGGGGGCGGTGTTCACGGTGCCGCGCGGCACCGAGCACCGGCCCTCCGCCCCCGAGGGGGCGCAGATCCTGATGTTCGAGCGGTCCGGGACGTCCAGCGTGGGCGACCGCCACGAGGAGGTCCCGGACCACGTGGACGCGACGACCGGGCACGCGCTCGGGAGGTAGGCGGCTCAGCAGCCGCCGCAGTTGTAGAAGAGGACGTCCCAGTGGCTGCCCTCGTCGGCGTAGACGTTGCCGGCGCCGGACCGCCACTGCGGGGCGCCGTCGCCGCGCAGTCCGATGTACGTGAAGGTGTTCTTGATGTAGCCGCCCACGCAGGCGTACTTGGCCATGTCGAGCTTGTAGCCGTTCCAGTGCGAGTAGGTGCCCGAGGCGTGCCCGGTCTCGGTGCCGCCGGTGAGGTTGAGCGCGCAGCCGCTGGCGCTCTTGAGGGTCTGGGCGCCCTGCGCGGTGGCCAGGTTGAGCTGCTCGAAGGACGTGCAGGTGGCGTTGTTCCGGTCCGAACAGCCTCCGGACGAGGACCAGGTGATCCCGGAGCTGCGGAACATCGAGGTGGCGGTGGCGTGGCTGATCTTGGTGGCGGCCTGGGCGCCGGTGGCGCCGGCGAGCACGCCGACGCCGGGGGTCAGGAGCGTGCCCGTGGCGAGGACCAGGGCGCTGAGGGCCGAGCGGAGCTTCATGGGGAGCCTCCTGCTGATCACCGTGCGGGATGGGGCGGGAGTGCGGGCCCGGCCGTGCCTGCCGGCCGGGCCGGGACGATGGTGCCCGACCGCCGCGCGCGCCCGCCAGAGGGGATCGGGGACTTCCCGGAGTAGCGGACGCACATCTTCCTCCGGCGGCCGCCGGTCCATTTGTGAATGATCGGTGAATCGAAATCCAGATTCACTGGATCCGGACAGGGGTTAGCGTATTCCGGACGGTATGTCGAGGTATTTTTTCGTCCCCATTCATCCGGTATGCCGTACATGTGCGACTTGAATCCGGGGCACCCGGCGATCATGATGTGATTTGTAACGGCTGTATGAATACAACGGTTTCCGGCGGACACCCACGGGGGGTTTCTGTATGGTCGTCGACGTTCAAGAGGTGGCGCGCGCGTACCTGCGCGGCACCGAGAGGAGGCGTGTGCGGATCCACGCCGGATTATCCTTCCCGGATATCCCGGAGGAGCTGGTCCGAAAGATCGCCGCCCGATTCCACGAGCAGGACCACCGGCCGACCGACCCGGCGGTCCGGGCCCAGTACCTGCGCATGGCCGACGAGGCCCGGGCGCAGCTCGCCTGCATGACCGAGCAGGGCGTCAAGGTGCGCATGTACCGTGCGCCCGGCCAGCCGTACGTGACGTCCCGGGAGCTCTGCGACGCCCTGGACGCGGGCGAGGACCTGTACGTGTACCCGACCGAGGCGGGGCACGGCCCCGCCGGGTACGAGGATCCGGACAACCCGCTGCTGCTGATCTCGGACGCCGAGATCGACGGTGCCAAGGCGCTGCACAACGACGTCCTGCGCGCCACCCACGACTACTTCGGGCACTATCTCGCCCGGGCCCCTTTCAATCTGCGCGGGGAACTCTCGGTGGCGTACTCGCACCTGCGGATGTTCTCGCCCGCGGTGCACCGGGCGGTGCTCAATGAATTCGCGGGGCAAATTTGCTGGTTCTACTACGGGCCCCACATAATGCGGACGGACGGTTCCGTGCCGGTGCGCGGCGACGCGGACTGGATATCGCCCGCGGATCGGCCTTTCGCAGATCAGAAGGTCAATCTGATGCCTGCCGAATGGGTCGCGGAATTTCTGGAATGGGGCCGCGCGCAGAGCGCGGCACTCGCAGTGCGGCCGGCGGCCGCGGACGGTGGGGAGTGGGAATGAGTCGGCCTCCGAGGATCCTCGACGGCGGCACCGGCACCGGGCTGCAGGAGGCGGGCATCGCCATCGCCGAGCCCTGGCTCACCAGCGCCGCGCTGCGCGACGAGGCCGGGGTGGCCGCGCTGCTCGGCGTCCACACCGGCTTCCTGCGCAGCGGCAGCGACGTGCTCACCGCGAACACCTTCCGCACCAACACCCGGGCACTGGCCCGCATGGGCGTGGCCGAGGCCGACCGGCCGGGCTACGTCCGGCGCGCCGTGGACTGCGCGGTCGCCGCCCGGGCGGCGGCCGGCACCCCGCACGCCCTGGTCGCCGCCTCGGTGGCACCCGTCGAGGACTGCTACACCCCGTCCCTGACCCCCGACGACGACGCCCTGCGCCGCGAACACCGCTGGATGGCGGGGGTGCTCGCGGACTCGGAGACCGATCTCGTCCTGGTCGAGACCCAGTGCACCCGCCGCGAGGCGGTCATCGCCGTCGAGGCCGCCGTCGAACGCGGTCTGACGGCCTGGGTCAGCTTCGTGGTCACCGGCGCCGCGCAGCTGCCCGACGGCGACTCGCTGCGGGAGGCCGCACGCGCCTGCGTCGAGGCCGGCGCCGCCGCCGTGTCCGCCAACTGCTTCCCGCACGCGGCCGTGCCGCGCGCCCTGGACCAACTCGGCGGCCTGGGCGCGGCGGTGGGGGTCTACCCGAACCTGGAGGACCGGGCCGCGCTCGACGAGTGGGAGCACAGCGCCCACTCCCTGCCCCCGGCCCTGACCCCCGAGGCCTTCGCCGGCCTCGCGCGCCGCTGGTCCGCGGAGTACGAACTGGCCTTCGTCGGCGGCTGCTGCGGCACCGGCCCCGCGCACATCGGGGCACTGGCCGGCCTGCCGGTCGGGGCCGCCTCGTGACCCGAGGCGGCTCGGGCAGGCCGCCCCGTCTGCAATACGCTGCCCCCGACGGGCAGGGCCCCGCCGGGGGAGCGGTACGGGGCCGGACGCGCACAACACGGGGAGGGGTGTCGTCGTGACGCTCAGGGAACACGCCGGCACGGCCGGGCTGTCCGCCGGTTACTGGAGCACCGAGCCGGCCGACCCCAGGGCCTCGGCCGGCTGGCTGACGGCCAACCGGTGGCCCGCGGACGGCGTGCACTTCCTCGAGGTCCCGGCGGCCGGCGCGGCCTGCGCCGTCCGGGCCCAGGACGACCACACCGGCTTCCCCCGGATGAACTGCACCGACATCGCGGCCGGCAGCGGGCGCGACGTGACGCAGCCGGCAGCGGAGCTGGCCGCCGGCCGCGCCGAGGGCACCCGCCAACTCAACGTCTGCGCCCTCGGATACGGACCGTCCGTCTACCGGGCCGGCGGCGCCGGGGCGGAGCCGGCCGCCGCCCCCTTCGACGCGGCCGCCCTGGTGACCGCGCTCGAGGAGCACGCCCGGGCCGCCGGCCGGCTGCTCACCTTCCTCCACCTCGAAGCGGACCACCCCGTCCTGCCGGTGCTGCGCGAGCGCGGCTGGCACACCGGCGTCACCGACCGCTACTACCGGATCGAGGACATCGGCACCGACGAGGCCGGCTACCTCGCCCGCTTCCCCGGGGACCGGCGCCGCCAGCTCCGGCGCGAACTGGCCTCCCTCGAAGCGGCCGGCGCCACCGCCGAACTGCACCGCGGCGAGGAGGTCACCGCGGACCTCCAGGAGGAGGTGGCACGGCTGGAGGCGTACGCCGACGAGAAGCACGGCATCCCGGGCGACCCGGCCCGGCTGCGCCGCCTCAACGAACGCCTGCGCACCTCCCTGGGCGCCCGGTTCGCCGTCGCCCTGGTCCGGGACCGGGACGGCCGGGCCGTCGCCAGCGCCACCCTCGCCCTCGGCACCCGGGACGTCCTGCTGCGCATGGTCGGACTCGGCCCCGGCAGCGAGGAGATCGGCGCGTACTTCCACGCCGCCTACCACCTGCCGATGCGACTGGCCCGCGCCACCGGCGCCACCCGGCTGCTGCTCGGCCCCGGCAACGGCACTCCCAAGCTCCGCCGGGGCGCGGTGGCGCAGCCGCTGCTGAGCGCCGTACCACCGGCCGCCACCGCGCACGCGGCCCTGCTGCGGCGCACCGACGCGGCCCTCGCCGCCGGCGCCTGACCGCGCCCGGCCCCCGCACCTCCCGCCCTGCCCTCTCCGAAGGATCCCGTACCTTGAACACACGGCCCACCGTCCTGATCATCGGCATCGGACCGCTGCGCGAACGGTTCTTCGCCGCGGCGGAGCGCCGGGGCGTCGACACCGTCCTCGTGGACGAGACCGCCTACTCCCGCTACGACCGCCTCGCCACCGAGAACCACGCCTGGCGGCTGACCGACCACCAGGACCCGGGACCCGACCTGCACCTGCTCGACGGGCTGGCCGGCCGGGTCGACGGCATCGTCGCCCTCACCGACTGGGGCACCCGGGTCGCCGCCCGGCTCGCGAAGGAGTGGGGCCTGCCGGGTGCCGGCGCCTCGGTCGCCGAGGAGCTGGCCCACAAGGCCGACGTGCGCCGCCGGCTCGCCGGCACCGGCGCCGGACTCCCCTTCGTGCTCACCTCGGACGCCGCCGAGGCCGCCGCCCTGCTGGCCGCCTCGCCCTCCGGCGAGGTCATCGTCAAGCCCGTGGACGGCGCCGCCAGCCTCGGCATCCGGCGGGTCGCCGACCCGGCCCGGCTGGCCGAGGCCGTCGCGGCCGTCATGAACACCACCGGCCAGCCGCAGGCCCTGGTGGAGCAGTACGTGCCGGGCCCCGAGGTCTCCCTCGAAGCCGTGGTCCGCGACGGCCGCACCCTCTTCGTCGGCATCACCGAGAAGACCTGCACCGCCCCGCCGTGCTTCGTCGAGACCCGGCACGTGATCGACCCCGCGGTCCAGGCCGAACTGGGCCCCTCCGCCACCCGGTTCGTCGAGACCGTGGTCGCCGCCCTGGACGTCGACAGCGCGGTGCTGCACCTGGAGGCCAAGCACGACGGCGAGCGCTGGCACCTCATCGAGGCGGCCTTCCGCCCCGCCGGCGGGCTGATCAGCGACGTGCTCGAGCGGGCCACCGGGCTCGACCTGTACGACGCCGCCCTCGCGCTCGCGCTGGGCGACGAGGACCCGGTACGCCCCCGCACGCAGCGGACCCCGCAGGTGGCCGCGGTCCGGTTCGTCGCCGCCACCGGCACCATCGCGGACGCCCCCACCATGGCGCCGGTCCGGCACGGACTGCCGCTGGTCTCGCACGCCGAGCGGCTGCTGCCGCCCGGCACGACCCTGGGCAGCGTGGACGCGAACTGGTGGCGGGCCGGCTACGTGCTGGGCGCCGGACCGGACCGCGCGGCACTGCTCGGCCAGCTCGCCGAGGCCGACGACCGGCTGCTGGACGTCCTGGGCATGACCCGGGTGCCCGGGGCGTGAGCCGCCCGGGGGAGGGGCCGCTGCCCCGGCTCTTCGTGTCGGCGATGGTCGTCGACGCGCTGGGCTCGGGCATGTTCATGCCGTTCGCGCTGCTGTACTTCGTGCGGGTGCAGCACCTGTCCGTCGGCACCGTCGGCGGCGCGCTCACGGCCGCGAACCTGGTGCTGATCGCGGCCAGCGCACCGCTGGGACGCCTGGTGCAGTCGTACGGCCCGATGCGCGCCCTGACCGCCGGCAACGCCCTGCGGACCCCGCTGTTCGTGCTGTACGCGGTGGCCCTGCCGGCCCCGGTGGCGATCGGCGCGCTGGTGCTCTCCGCGGTCCTGGACAAGGCCGTCTGGGTCTCCCTCGGCGCGAGCATCGCCGGCCTGGCCAAGGGCCCGGCGGCCCGGCGGGCCTTCAGCACCGTCGGCTGGGCCCGCAACATCGGCCTGTGCCTGGGCTCGCTGGTCGGCGGCGTCCTCGCCTCGGCCCAGAGCGCCACCGGGCTGCGGGTGATCGTGCTGGTCAACGCCGCCAGCTTCGCCGTCACCACCCTGGTGCTGCTCCGGCTACGCGGCCGGGCCGCCGCGGCCCCGGCCACCGGGCGCAAGGAGGCTGCCGCCGGCGCCGGCGGCGCTCTCGACGTGCTCCGCCGGCCCGGCTTCGCGCTGCTGACCGCCGCCAAGACCTGCTTCACCGTGTGCGCCACGGTGGTCTCGATGTTCACCGGCCTCTACCTGGTCGACCACACCGACCTGGCCGGCTGGGCGGCCGGCACCGTCCTCGCCGTCAACGGCGGCCTGGTCGTGCTCTTCCAGCAGACGCTGGTCCGGCGCACCGCCGACCGGCCGGCCCCCCGGATGATGCTGCTGGGCGGGCTCCTGTACGCCGCGGCCGGCCTCGGCTTCGCGCTGCTCACCCCGCTGCGCGAGGACGCCCCGGCCGTCCTGCTGGTGCTCGCCCTGGCCGCGATGACCGTCTACACCCTGGGCGAGATCGTGATCGCCCCGGCCAGCGACGGCCACGCGGCCGACCTGGCGCCCCGCGGCACCGAGGCCGCCTGCATGTCGGTCTACCAGTCCTCCTGGTCCGTCGCCTCGGTGCTGGTCCCGGTCACCGGCTCCTGGCTGCTGGTCGCCTCGCCGGGCGGCTTCTGGACCGTCTTCGCCGCCGTCGCCCTGCTGGGCACCGGGCTCAGCGCCCTGCTCGCGCGGATCCCGGTGCCCTCGGCCGAGCCGGCGGTGCAGGAAGAGGACGCCCGGCCCGCGGGCTGAGGACCTTGTGCCCGGTGCACCCGCGCGGCACCGGGCGTCCAATGGACGTGACGGCGTCGCCACGTCCATCGGGAGGCTCGGGATGACGGTCGAGGAGAAGCGGGCGTACTGCACGCTGTGCAAGTCCCGCTGCGGTGCGCTCTACACCGTCGAGGACGGCCGGCTGACCGGCGTCCGGCCCGATCCGGAGCACCCCACCGGATCCGCCATGTGCCCCAAGGGCCGGGCGGCCCCCGAGATCGCCCACAGCACCGGGCGCCTGACCACCCCCCTGCGCCGGACCCGGCCCAAGACCGACCCCGATCCGGGCTGGACGCCGATCACCTGGGACGAGGCGCTGGACGAGATCGCCGCCCGGCTCACCGCGATCGCCGCCGAGAGCGGCTCGGAGGCCGTGGCCTTCGGCGTGGCCACCCCCTCCGGGACGATGGTCTCGGACGCCGTCGAATGGATCGAACGGCTGGTCCGCCTCTTCGGCAGCCCCAACACCGTCTACAGCGCCGAGATCTGCAACTGGCACAAGGACACCGCCCACAGCTTCACCTTCGGCACGCCCCTTCCGCCGCCCGACTACGCCCGCGCCGGCCTCGCCCTGCTGTGGGGCTTCAACCCCGCCAAGACCTGGCTCGCCCAGTCCGCCGCGCTGGCCGCCGCCCGCACCACCGGCACCCGGCTCGCCGTGGTCGACCCGCGCCGCTCCACCAGCGCCCTGGGCGCCGACCACTGGCTGCGGGTCCGGCCCGGCACCGACGCCGCACTCGCCCTGGGCCTGGCCCACCTGCTGATCGAGGGCGGCGGCTTCGACGAGGAGTTCGTCCGTTCCTGGACCAACGGCCCGCTGCTGGTCCGCCCCGACACCGGCCGCTTCCTGCGCGCCGACGAGCTGCCCGGCGAGGCCCCCGGCGGCCACTTCGTCGTCTTCGACGACGAGCGGGGCCGCCCCGAGCCCCACGACACCGCCCTGGCCGCCCACCGGCCCGGCCGGCTCGCCCTGCGCGGCCCCCGGCCGGTCACCCTCCGCGACGGCAGCACCCTGGACTGCGAACCGGCCTTCGCGCACTACGCCCGCGCCTGCGCGGCCTGGCCGCCCGCCCGGGTCGCCGCCACGACCTGGATCCCCGAGCCGGAGATCCGCGCCCTGGCCGCCGAGATCGCCGCCGCGCCCGCCGTCACGTACTACGGCTGGACCGGGGTGGGCCAGAGCGCCAACGCCACCCAGACCGAGCGCGCCCTGGCCACCCTCTACGCCCTGACCGGCTGCTACGACGCCCCCGGCGGCAACCTCCTGGCCCCCGCCCCGCCCTACCGGCCCGCCAACCCGCCGGAGCTGGCCGACCCCGCCCAACGGGCCAAGGCCCTGGGCCTGGACAAGCACCCGCTCGGCCCGCCCGCCGCCGGCTACGTCAACGCCGGGGACCTGTGCACGGCCATCGAGACCGGCCGGCCCTACCCGGTGCGCGCCCTCGTCGGCTTCGGAGCCAACCTGGTCGTCGCCCAGCCCGGCTCCGACCGCACCGCCCGGGCCCTGCGCGCCCTCGACTTCCAGGTCCACCTCGACCTCTTCGCCAACCCGACCAGCGCCACCGCCGACATCGTCCTGCCGGTGAACAGCGCGTACGAACACGAGGCCCTGCGCTTCGGCTTCGAGAGCGGCCGGCGCGCCCAGGAACACGTCCAGCTGCGCCCCCGGATCATCGAGCCGCGCGGCGACTCCCGCAGCGACACCGAGGTGGTCTTCGACCTCGCCGTCCGCCTCGGCCTGGGCCGGCACTTCTTCGACGGGGACATCGAGGCCGCCTGGGACTGGCAGCTCGCCCCGCTCGGCCTGACCGCCGCCGACCTGCGCGCCCGGCCGGGCGGCGTACGGATACCCGGCCCGGACGGATCGCGCCGGTACGCGGCGCCCGCCGAGGACGCCGCACCGGGCACCGTGACCGGCTTCCGCACCCCCACCCGGCGGGTGGAGCTCTACTCCGAGCGCCTGCTGGACCACGGCTACCCGCCGGTGCCCGAACACCGCGACCCCACCGCCACCACCGACGCCTTCCCGCTGGTGCTGACCTGCGCCAAGCACGGCACCTTCGTCCACAGCCAGCACCGCTCGGTCGCCTCGCTGCGCCGCCGCGCCCCCGAACCCTCCGCCGACCTGCACCCGGAGACCGCCGCCGCCCGCGGCATCCGCGAGGGCGACCGGGTCCAACTGGCCACCCGGCTCGGCTCCATCACCATGCGGGCCCGCTTCGACGACTCCCTGCACCCGTCGGTGGTGGTCGCCGAGTACGGCTGGTGGGAGGCGGCCCCCGACCTCGCGCTGCCCGGCGGCGACCCCACCGGCCCGGCCGGCGGCAACTTCAACCGGCTGGTCGACCACACCGACAGCGACCCGCTCAGCGGCTCCGTACCGCTGCGCGCCGCCGCCTGCGAGGTCCGCCCGGCCCCGGCCGACGGCTCCTGGTCCGGCACCCGCCCCTTCACCGTCACCGCCCTGCGCGAGGCCGGCCCGGGGGTCCGCGAACTCCTCCTCGCACCCTGCGACGGCGGCCCGCTGCCCGACCACCGGCCCGGCCAGCACCTGACCCTGCGCGCCGAGCACCCCGACGGCACCCTCCAGGACCCGGCGGACGGCCGCAGCTACTCCCTCACCGGCCCCGCCGTCGAACCGGGCCGCACCGGGTACCGGCTCGCGGTCCGGCACCTGCCGGGCGGCGCCTTCTCCACCCGGGTCCACACGGACCTGCGGACCGGCGACCGGCTCCACCTCACCCGGCCCGCCGGGGTGTTCTGCATCCCCGCCGACACCCCGCACCCCGTGGTCCTGCTGGCCGGCGGCATCGGCATCACCCCCTTCCTCGGCTACCTGGAAACCCTCGCCGCCACCGGCGGCACCGTCCCCGAGGTCGTCCTGCACCACGGCAACCGGAACCCCGACGACCACCCCTTCCGGGACCGGATCCGGGCCCTGGCCGAGGCGATCCCGGTGCTGCGCACCGTCGACCACTACACGGAGCCGGGCACCGGGCAGGCCGGCGCGCGCACCGGACGGATCACCGCCGCGGACATCGACCCGGGCCTGATCGAACGCCGCGCCCGCTTCTACCTCTGCGGTCCCGCGCCCATGCTCGAATCCCTCACCGACGGGCTGACCGCCCGGGGCGTGCCCCGGTTCGAGGTCTTCAGCGAGACCTTCCACACCCCGCCGCAGGAGGTGGTGGTGCCCGAGGACGCCGACTTCACGGTCACCTTCGCCCGCAGCGGGCGCACCGCCCGCTGGCGCAAGGGCGACGGCACGCTGCTCGCCCTCGGGGAGTCCGCCGGCGTACCGATGGCCAGCGGCTGCCGGGTCGGCCAGTGCGAGAGCTGCGCCTGCCCGGTGCTGGCCGGCAGCGCGGGCCATCTGGTCGTACCGTCCCAGGACCTGCCCGCCGGTACGGTCCTCACCTGCCAGGCGGTGCCGACCTCGGACCTCTCGCTGGACGCCTGACCGGCGGGGTACCGGACGTACACCCGGACGCACGGAGACCCCGGCCGGAGCCGGGGCCTCGTGTGCACGCGGTGCGCCCTCAGGGGGTACCCGGGGTCAGCCGTCGATGCGGTGGGTGGTCCAGAAGGAGGTGAGGTCGGTGGTGGTGGCCGCCTGGGCCGCGGCCTTGAACTCGGCCGTGGTCGAGACGCCGTACCAGTGCGCCGCCGCGTAGTCCTTGAGGAGCTTGGTCATCGCGGTGTCGCCGAGCACCCGGCGCAGGTCGTGCAGGGCGCACTTGCCGTAGTTGTAGACGACCGTGGAGTACCGGGAGGAGTGCGCGTCCCAGTAGGCCATCGAGTTGGTGATCTTCTCCGCCGACGAGGCCCAGGAGACGCTGTTCCAGCAGTTCGTGCCGGTCTTGTTCAGCGCCAGGTCGGTGGCGTAGTCGGTGAAGGACTCGTCCAGCCAGGGGGAGTTGTACTCGTCGTCGCCGACGATCCCGTACCACCACTGGTGGCCGATCTCGTGGGTCAGCGCGGTGGTGCTCACCAGGTCGAGCACGAAGCCGGGGTACTCCATGCCGCCGAACCAGTAGTTGTTGTCGATGATCGCGTCCAACTCGCCGTACGGGTACGCCCCGAAGCGGGCCGCGTGCGCGTCCACCGCGCTCTTGGCGGTGGCCAGCATCGACTGGGAGTCGGCGGAGCTGATCCCGGAGACCGAGTAGATGTTGATCGGGGTACCGCCGGCCGAGGTGCCCGAGATCTTGCTGAACGGGCCGGCGCCCCAGGCGAAGTCACGGACCTTGGCGGCGGTCGCGGTGGTGACGGTGCGGCCGCTGGTGCCGGGGGTGTCCGTGGAGGTCCCGGTGGCCGGCACCAGCAGGCTGGTGGGGTGGTCCAGGGTCACCTTGAAGTCGGCGGCCAGCGAGTAGAAGGACTCGCCGTTGTTGGTGTACGGGTCCAGGTGCCAGCCCGCGCCGTCCCGGACGGCCAGCACCGGCAGCGCGTTGCCGATGTTGCTGAAGGCGCCGTCGTGGCCGAACCGGTCCGCGCCGCTGGGCACGGTGATCCCGAGGTCGAAGCCGATGGTGGCGGACTGGCCCTGGGTCAGCGGGGCCGGCAGGTCGATCCGCAGCGCGGTGCAGTTGACCGAGAGCGGGCCGGCGGTGCCGCCGGTGACGTTGGTGACCGTGATCGGCATCGCCGAGCAGGTGCCGTGGTAGTTGTCCCACAGCCGCAGGTAGACCTCGGTGAGCGCGGTGGCCGAGGCGTTGGTGAAGGTCGCGCTCTCGTGACCGGTCCAGCCGAAGCCGCTGGCGTCGCTGCTGAGGTTGACGGTGTAGGAGGGGGCGGACGGCGTCCGGGTGGAGTCGCCGGGCGGGACCGTGCCGCCGGAGGTGTCCAGGGCGACGTCGTCGAGGACGAAGTTCGTCTTGAGGCTGGAGTCCTCCGTGCCGGTGAAGGCGAGGGTGACGGTCTGCCCGATGAAGGACGAGACGTCGATCGTCTTCTGGAGGTAGCCGGTGTTCTTGTCCAGGTTCGAGTAGGTCGCGAGCGTACTGCTGCCGATCTTCGCCGTGAGCTTGTCGTACTGGACCGAGGAGGTGGTCTCGGTGGTGTCGACGTGCAGCCAGAAGGTCAGTTTGGCGGTGCTGCACCCGGCGGGGATCGCCACGCTCTGGGAGAGGGTGTCGGTGTGGGTGCTGCCGACACCGTCCAGCCAGGCGAAGTAGCTGCCGCCGTGGGCGCTCTGGCCGGCGCGGTTGGTGATCAGGCCGGCCTGCGACTGGGTCCAGGGCGACGTGCCGCTCTCGAAGCCGCCGTTGCCGACCACCTGGGTCGGCGTGCAGGCCGCGGCGGCGCTCGGGGCGGTGGTGCGGGCGGGCGCCGCGGCCGTGGCCGGGAGCGCCGGGATCAGTGCGACGGCCAGCGCTGCCACCGTACTTGCGGTGGCGGCGAGGGCCCGGTGGGGGGTGGATCTCACTCGGAACTCCTTTGAGGGGGCCGGGATACGGCCTGCTCGGTGGCGTCCGCCGGCCGGGTGAGCCGGGGGACGCCGGGGGCTGTGCGCATCGCTGGCGCGATGGCGGAGGTGAGATGCGGACCCTGCGTCCGGCGGGTGCCGGCGCAAGGCCCCCGGCAGCCTCGCAGACGTGACCGGTACATGCCATCCAGGGCGAGTAAAGTGTTCGGGCCCGCGGGCGCCCCGCCCTGTCATGACCGGACCGTAGAGTGGCGATCTCAACCATCCTTCATGCAGGGGGAGTCAGTGGAAGAGCTGAGACCGGGCGACCCGGGTGAGATAGGCGGGTACCCGCTGCTGGGCCGGCTCGGCGAGGGCGGGATGGGGGAGGTGTTCCTGGCCCGCACGGCCTCCGGGCGGCCGCTGGCCCTCAAGACGGTCCACCGCGACCTGAGCCAGGAGCCCGGCTTCGCCGAGCGCTTCGCCCGCGAGATCCGCACCAACGACCGGGTGCGCTGCCCGTGGACGGTCTCCGTGGTGGACTTCAGCCCGCCCGGCGCGGTGCCCCAGTGGCTCGCCACCGAGTACGTCGCCGCCCCCTCCCTCGGCGACTGGGTGCGCCGGCACGGACCGCTCGGGGCCGGCGCCGTCCGCGCCCTCGCCCGGGAGCTCTCGGCCGCGCTGGTCACCGTACGCGCCGCCGGCGTGGTGCACCGGGACATCAAGCCCGCCAACGTCCTGCTGGGACCGGAGCGCCCCTTCCTCATCGACTTCGGCATCGCCCGGGCGGTCCGCGACCCGCGCCGCACCCAGACCGGCACCCTCATCGGCACCCCCGGCTACCTCGCCCCCGAGCAGGCCACCGGCGCGGTGGCCGAGGCCCCGGCCGACGTGTTCTCGCTGGCCGCCGTCCTGGTGTACGCCGCCACCGGCCGGGGACCCTTCCAGGACGCGGGGGAGGAGCTCGAACTCCCCGCGCTCCTCTACCGGATCGTCCACGAGGACCCCCGCCTCGACGGGGTGCCGGCGGAACTCGCAGCGCTGGTACGGGACTGCCTGGCCAAGGAGCCGGGCCGGCGCCCGACCGCCGAGGAACTGCGCGAGCGGCTGGGACCCGGTCCGGAGGACGAGTGGACCGCCTTGCTGCCCGGGGACCTGCGCGCGGACACCGGGCGGCGGGCGGCCGACCTGGCCCGGCTGCTCGAAGGCTCCACCGCGGCCGGGGCGCCCCCGGCGGCCGGGCACCCGTACGCGCCCGGTCAGCCGTACCCGCCCACCGCCCCCGGCACCCCGCCGTCACCCGTGCCGGTAGCCACCGCCGGCCCGGGGGCCTTCACTCCTTCGCCGTACGCTCCGACGCCCTACGGACCGGGGCCGGCCACCCCCACGCCCTACGGCCCGGCGCCTGGCGCCACGCCGGTCCCCGGTACCGCACCGGGCGGCGACGGGCGCGGCGGCCGCCGGAGCCGCCTGACCGCCGTCGTCGTCGCGGTGGCCGTACTCGCCGTCACCGGCGCCCTGATCGCCCTGCTGCCCTGGGGCGGCGAGGGTGACGACGACAAGGACCGGGCCGCCGGGACGGGCTCCTCGGGCACCCCCGCCACCAGCCGGACCAGCCCCGCCCCGGCACCCTCGGGGGCGCTGGCCGCCGGCTGGCTCGGCACCTGGACCGGAACCGGCCCCGGCACCCCGGACGCGGACGGCCTCACCCGGGCCCGGACGGGACCGTTCGCCGTCACCGTCACCCTGCACGACGGCGCCGTGGGCCAGATCGTCGGCAAGCAGGTCAGCGACGTCAAGGAGGTCGGCAGCGGCCGCAACCTCGGCTGCACCGAAGCCCTCGAACTGCGCCAGTCCGGCCCCGACTCGCTGGTCCTGAAGGCCGCCACCAGCCACCCCACCGACCAGTCCGCCACCTTCGAGTGCCCGCGCGGCAACCTCTACGTCGTCAAGCTCACCGCACCCGGCCGGATGGCGCTCCAGTCGGAGGGCGCCCAGTCGGCCGGCGCGCCCGACGCGCTGACCCGGCGGCCCTGAGACGTCCCGCTCCGGCGGCTCCGGGCGGCGGCGGGCCGGACCGGTCCGCCGCCGGTCGTCCGCCGACGGGGAGGCCCGTGCGGATGTGGCATCCTGCGGACATTCCGGCGGGCCGGCCGCCGGCGGCGGAAAGGACCCCCGTGACCCGTAGCGCGCTCCTGGTCGGAGCCACCGGACTGGTCGGCGGACAACTGCTGGCGCGGCTGCTGCGCGAGCCCCGCTACGACCGCGTCACCGTCCTGGCCCGGCGCCCCCTCGGTCTCGAACACCCCCGGCTGGACGCCCGGGTGGTGGACTTCGCCAAGCTCGGCGCCGAGGACCTGCCGGAGGCCGGTGAGCGGGACGTGTACGGCGCGCTGGGCACCACCATCCGGCAGGCGGGCTCGCAGGAGGCCTTCCGCGAGGTGGACCAGCACCACACCGTGCGGGTGGCCGAACTGGCCCGGGAGGCCGGTGCCGAGCGGATCGCCGTGGTCTCCTCGGTCGGCGCCGGGTCCGGCTCCCGGGCCTTCTACCTGCGGGTCAAGGGCGACATGGAGGCGGCGGTGACGGCCCTGGGTTACCCACAGACGGAGTTCTTCCGGCCCTCCTTCATCCTCGGCCACCGGCCCTCCCGCCGGCGGGGCGAGGGGCTGGGGAGCTCCGCCGCCACCGTGCTGGCCCCGCTGCTGGCCGGGCCCGCCCGCCCCTACCGGCCGGTGCCCGCGGGCCGGCTGGCCGCCGCCATGATCGCCGCACTGGGCGAGGACCGGCCCGGAGTCCGGGTCCACACCCACGACGACTTCCTGGCCCTCGCCCCGGAGCCGGCGGCGCCCGGGGCGTAACCGGGGCCGGCCGGCGCTCGTTGGGGAGGCCGGTGGCCGGGAGGGACCCGGTCCGGGCGAGCGGAGGCGGTGCGCCGTGCAGGCTGGCGGACTGGTCGATCTGACCGGCAGGTCGTGCCTGGTGACGGGCGCGGCCAGCGGCATCGGACGGGCCACCGCGGCCCTCTTCGCCCGGCTCGGTGCCCGGGTCACCGCCGCGGACCTGGACACCGCGGGGCTGACCGCGCTGCGCCGGGACTGCGCCGACCGGGGCGACCCGTACGAGGTGGCGGTGGTGACCGGGGACGTCTCGCGGCCCGAGGACGCCGAGCGGATGACCGGCGCGGCCGTGACGGCGGGCGGCGGGCTGGACGTGCTGGTCGCCAACGCCGGGATCCTGCCCCTGTCGGACCTGCTCGAGACCAGTGCCGAGGACTGGGACCGGGTGATGGCGGTGGACGGCCGCGGGATGTTCCTCTCCTGCAAGTACGCCATCGCTCAGATGGCCGGCCAGGAGGGCGGCGGGTCGGTGGTGTGCGTCTCCTCGATCTCCGGCCTGGCCGGCCAGGCCCGTCAAGCCGCCTACGGGCCGGCCAAGTTCGTGGCCTCCGGGCTCACCAAGCACCTCGCCGTGGAGTGGGCCGGGCGGGGGATCCGCGTCAACGCGGTCGCCCCCGGCACCATCCGCACCGAACGGGTCCGGCGGCTGGCGGACGAGCCCGGCGGCCCCGAGTACCTGGACCACATCACCACCCTGCACCCCGTGGGACGCCTGGGCGAGCCCGAGGAAGTGGCCCGCGCCATCGCCTTCCTCGCCTCCGACGCCGCCTCCTTCATCACCGGCACCGTCCTCCCGGTCGACGGCGGCTACCTGGCCCAGTGACGGCCCTGCACCGGGCCGGGACTACTTCCGGTGCCAGCGGTCGAGTTCGGCGAGGGTGGTGTTGGTGACGGCCACCAAGGCGAAGACGAGGGCGGGTTGGGTGCGGCCGAGGGCGTAGAGGGCGGCCGTGGCGGAGCCGAAGAAGAGGGCCTTGACCAGCAGGACGGCGGCGAGCGGGACGGCGAAGGTGGCCTTGGGCGCCGCGAACAGGCCCCAGACCGTGGCCGCGAGGGCGGGCGCGCCCACTGCCAGCAGGATCCGCAGGACGGTGTTCCCGCCGGTGGACCACCCCCACCACGCCAGCAGGGCGAGGCCGGCCAGCTCCATGAAGAAGGCCAGGCCCTCGTTGACGACGTGGAGCGGGGTGGGCAGCATCAGTCGGCGGGCCTCTCGCGACGGGAACCGAACGGCTGGTGCATTAGATCAGGCCGACCACCGGCGTGAACAGGCCGATCTGTGAGGCGATGAGGCCGACCGCCGGACCGCTGGTCCGGTCCGGCGGCGGGGCCGGTCGGTGCACCGGACCGCCGGGTCAGGCCGTCGGCCCGGTGCGGCCGGCGCTCCCGCGCTCCGGTCAGTCCGTCAGCCTCGACAGCTCCGCGGCCAGGTGGTGGTGGTAGTCCAGGCCCATGGCGGCCATCTCCTGACGGATCGTCAGCGAGCCCTCTACCAGCCGGTACCGGCGGCGCATGCCGGTGACCTCCTTGGCGCGGGGGGTGCCCGCCACGTGGTCGGTGGCCAGCTCGACGCCGTCGTCCGTGACCCGGCCGGTGTACGTCTCCACGATGCCGGTCGGATGGGCCAGGACCACCTCCAGGGAGGCGTCCGGCAGCACCCGCCACCAGCCGCTCTCCCGCCCCGAGGGCCGCAGCGCCGAGCCGGCGGCGTCGACCAGCCAGGCCCGCGACTCGTAGCGCAGGAAGGGCCGGCCGTCATGGCTGAAGACGATCTCCTGCCGGTAGCGGAACCCCTCCTCCAGGGTCGGGTACTCGCCCCGGCCCTCGCCCCGCCAGCGGCCCAGCAGTTCCAGGACCGGCTTCAGCTGCGGGTGCGGCTCGGGCCCCTCGCCCAGGACGTGGGTGTCGGGGTACGGGTTCTCCTGCGCCGGATCGAGCACGGTGGGGCCTTCCCTGTCCGCCGCGGCCCCGGCGGGGCCCGTCCGGCACCCCATTGTGGGCCCTGCCCGGCGGCCCGGCGGCCACCCCGCCCCCCACTCGCCCCGTCCGCCCGCCCGCCCCGCGGGCCCGTCCGTCCGCTCGCTCCCCGCCCGCGGCGCGTCGTACCGCTCGGGCCGGCGCCGGGCTGTTCTAGCCTCGGCGTCCGAGAGCCGGTCCCGGTGGGCCGGCCCGCCTACCCCGGGAGCCGGACCGATGGGCCTGACGCCGCAGCAGATCACCCCGTTCCTCATGTTCGAAGGCCGGGCGGAGGAGGCGATGACCTTCTACCTCACCCTCTTCGACGACGCGGAGGTCCTGGACATCACCCGCTACGGGGCCGGTGAGGAGGGCACCGAAGGCACCGTCCGGCTCGCCACCTTCGCCCTGGCGGGCCAGCAGATCATGTGCATCGACAGCCCCGTCTCGCACGCCTTCGGCTTCACCCCGGCCCTCTCGCTCTTCGTGCAGTGCGCCGACGACGCCGAACTGACCCGCCGCTACGAGGCCCTGGCCGAGGGCGGCCAGGCGCTGATGCCCCTGGGCGAGTACGGCTTCAGCACCCGCTTCGGCTGGGTCAACGACCGCTTCGGCGTCTCCTGGCAGCTCAACCTCCCCTTCCCCCAGTTCTGACGCCCCGGACCGGCCCCTGCCCCCGACCGTTCAGCACTGCTGAAAGGTCACGTCGAAAACAATCGATGGACGCGAGCAATCGGGCGCGGCGAGAGTGGGTTGCGCACCCCAACTCCCCTGTCCCGCCCACCGGAAGGCGTTCACCGGCCATGTCCACCCACCGCACCGTCCCGCAGACCGCAGCCGCTCACCGCCCCGTCCCCGCTGCGCTCGACGACGCCTATGCCGCGCCCTATCAGGGCGGGGACCCGTACGCCGACTACCGGGGCGGGGAGTTCAGCTTCAGCCGGCTGACCGACCTGGCCGACCGGCGGCTCGGTGCGGGGGTGGTCGGCGCCGCGGACGAGTCCTTCGCCGAGCGGGAGCGGCTGCTGACCCGCGCCCCGGCCGTCTTCGACGTCCACGCCTACGGCCACAAGGGCAAGACCATGGACGGCTGGGAGACCCGGCGCCGCCGCGGCACCGGCGCGGACGACCCGTTCCCGGCGGACGCCGACCACGACTGGGCGCTGGTCCGGCTCGGCGCCCCGGGGATCATCCGGGGGATCGTCGTCGACACCGCCCACTTCCGCGGCAACTTCCCCCAGCAGGTGAGCATCGCGGCCGCGGCCTTCGAAGGCACCCCCTCCGTCGCCGAGTTGCTGGCCGCCGAGGACGCCTGGGAGGAGATCGTGCCGCGCACCCCCGTCCGGGGCCACGCCGCCAACGGCTTCACCGTCGACTCCGGCCGCCGCTACACGCACGTACGGGTCAACCAGCACCCGGACGGCGGCATAGCGCGGCTGCGGGTGCACGGCGAGGTGCTGCCCGACCCTGGGTGGCTGGCCCTGCTCGGCGGCTTCGACGTGGCCTGCGTCGCCAACGGCGGCAGCGTAACGGACGCCTCCGACGGCTTCTACTCGTCGCCCGCCAACACGATCATGCCCGGTCTCTCGCACCAGCAGGACGACGGCTGGGAGACCCGCCGCCGCCGGGACAAGGGCAACGACTGGATCGAGTACCGGCTCGCCGCGCAGAGCGAGATCCGCGCGGTGGAGGTGGACACCGCCTACCTGAAGGGGAACGCGGCCGGCTGGGTGTCCCTCTCCGTGCGCGAGCACGCGGACGCGGAGTGGACGCAGGTGCTGCCCCGCACCGCCCTGGAGCCCGACACCCTGCACCGCTTCCCGCTGGCCGCCCCGGCCACCGCCACCCACGCCCGGCTGGACGTCTACCCGGACGGCGGCCTGGCCCGGCTCCGCCTGCACGGCGGCCTCACCCCGGCCGGCACCGCCGAACTGACCGACCGGACCCGGCGGGCGGTCCGCCAGGCGGGGTAACGGGGGTCACCCGCGGCGGCCCGAAGCCGGCCGCCACCGGGGTGGTACCCCGCCGCACCGATCCCGGTCGGCTACACAGGACTGCCGTACCCGCCCCCGCGCCCGGCCGGGCGCGCATCGCTCCGGGAGTCCATGATGCGCAAGGCCACCGTCTCCCTGGCCCTGCTGGCCGCCGTGGTCACCGCCACCCCGGTGCTGGCCGCGCAGGCCCGGCCCGCCCGGGCCCCGGGCACCGACCGGGGCACCAACATCCTGGTCGTCGGCATCGACAGCCGCGCCGGCCTCTCCCGGGCGGAGATCAACCGGCTGCACGTCGGCGGCAAGGGCTGCAACTGCACCGACGTGATGATGCTGGTGCACCTCTCCGCCGACGAACGCCGGGCGAGCGTCGTGTCGGTGCCCCGCGACTCCCTGGTCGAGTACGCCACCGGGACCACCCCGGCCCCGCAGGGCAAGATCAACGGCGCCTTTGCCGCCGGCGGCCGGGAACTGACCGTCCGTACCGTCGAGAAGGTCACCGGACTGCACGTGGACCACTACCTGCAGACCGACTTCGCCGGTTTCGAGAAGGCCGTCGACGCCCTCGGCGGCGCCACGATCTGCGCCGACAAGCCCATGAAGGACGAGAACTCCGGCCTGGACATCGCCCCGGGGGTGCACGACACCGACGGGCGGAACAGCCTCTACTACGTCCGGGCCCGGCACGTCAGCGCGCACCCCGGCGACCTCGGCCGGGTCCGGCGCCAGCAGCGGTTCGTCGCCAACCTGCTCGGCCGGCTGCGGGCCCAGGGCGCACTGGCCGGACCTCTGAGCACCGCCCGGACCGCCCGCGCCCTCCTCCGCTCGGTCCGCACCGACCCGGGGACCACCCTGGAGGACCTGGTCCGGATCGGCTGGGCGCTCGGCTCGCTGCGGCCGGAGCAGACGGAGTTCGTCACCGTCCCCATGTCGGAGTTCGACCGCCGGGTGCCGGGGGTCGGCTCCACGCTGGTCTGGCACCAGAGCCGGTCCGACGCCCTGTGGGCGGCGCTGGCCGCCGACCGGCCGGTCACCGGCGACCCGCGGATCACCGCCGACGACGCCGCCCCCGCCCAGCCCTCCGCGATCCGGGTGCGGGCCGACGAGCCGGCCGTGGCCGCCGCGCTGCGGGCCGGCGGCTTCCCGGTGACCGCGACCCCGGCCCCCACCTCCCGCCCGGCCGGCCCGCCGGTCATCCGGTACGCGCCCGGCGCCGAGGAGGGCGCGAGCACCCTCGCCGCGGCGCTGCCCGGCGCCCGACTGGTCCCCGTCGCGGGACACGACGACGGCTTCGACGTCGCGGTCGGCGCCGCCCCGGTGCAGGTCCGGAAGGTGGTCTACGACCGGAACGTCGTCGAGGGCGCCCCGGTCCCCGGCTCCCGGCTGGCCTGCCCCGGCATGTGACCCGATCACCCCTCAAGAAGGTTCGTCCGGCGGTCTGGAGCGCCGCCGGGCGAGCCCCTATCGTGGTCGCCCATGACGACTGAAGACGGTGACGGCAACCGCAGGACCGACGTCAAGGTCAGCCTCATCGGCGGCCACCGCCTGCACGGCGCCACCCTGCAGGAGCGGACCCTGACGGCCTCGCTCATCGGCGGCGCCGACGTCGACCTGCGGGACGTGGACATCCCGGACGGCACCGAGCTGAAGATCACCAAGCTGAGCCTGATCGGCGGGGTCACGCTCCGGGTCCGCCCGGACGTCCGCGTCGAGGTCACCGGCCTCAGCCTCGGCAACGTGACCGACGAAGGCCCCACCACCCCCGGCGGCCCCACGGTCCGGATCAACGCCTGGGGCCTCATCGGCGGCGTCACCGTCCGCCGCGACGGCGGAGCGAAGGCGTAGCGGCCCCGCCGGCGACCGCCACCGCTGAAGTCCTCGGGCCCCGAGCGGACCTGAACCAGGACCGCCGGCCGCGGCTCTTCCGGCGGCCGACCACGGCCTTCCCCCCGGCCGGCACGGGCATTTCCGCCGATCGGCGCGGGTTGTCCCGCCGGCCGGCCTCCGAGGTCCGCCGGAAGATCAGATTCACCTCGCGGATCCGGTCAAGATCCTGTTAGGTTCCCCGGTACCGAACCGAGCGCACCCGCCGGTGGAGGGCCGCCCACCGGCCGGTACGCGCCCCAGTCGTACCCCGTGACGACGCGGACCGCCCTCCGCCCCGCGCTCCATCCGATCGATCCGGGGGGATCTCCTTGTCTTCGCGTTCCCAGCGCCTGCGCCGCCACGCGGCCTGCACCGCCCTCGCCGTCATCGCAGGCACCATGCTGTCGGCCGGCCCCGCCACCGCCCTGGCCCGCCCGGCCGGCACGACCGCCGCCGGTGCGGCGCTCGGGCCCCGCGCCGACCTGAACCAGGACCGCCGGGGCGACCTGCTGATCCGCACCCCGTGGGGCACCGCCCGCGCGCTCACCGAGACGGACGGCTCCTCGAAGGGCTACACCTACGCCCTGCACGGCGAGGGCACCCGGTCCGCCCGGGACGTCCTCGCCCTCGGTGACGTCCGCGGCGGCGGCGGGACCGAGCTGCTGCTCTGGTCCGCCGACGGCCACCTCGCGATGAGCCAGGCCGGTGCCCACAGCAGCCAGGCCCCGACCTGGACCGGCACCGGCTGGCAGAGGTACGACAAGCTGGTCGCGGTCAACGACGTCACCGGCGACGGCCGGGGCGACCTGCTCGCCCGCACCCCGGCCGGCACCCTCTACCTCTACCGGACCACCGGATCCGCCACCGGCAACCCCTTCGCGGCCGCGGTCCGGGTCGGCACCGGCTGGGGCCAGTACGACCAGCTCGTCGGGGCCAACGACCTCGACGCCGACGGCCGTGCCGACCTCATCGCCAAGAGCCCCGACGGCCGGCTGTACTACTACGAGGGCACCGGCCGGGCCGCCGCCCCGTTCAAGGCGCGCACCCTCGTAGGCGGTGGCTGGAATGCCTACAGCAAGATCATCGCGTCCGACAACTTCGGCAGGAACAAGGCCGGCCTGCTGGCCGTCACCCCCGAGGGGGTCCTCTACTTCTACCCGGGCAAGGGCCACGGCGCCTTCGAGCCGCGCCTGCGCTTCGGCGCGCCGACCAGCGTCATCCCGCCGTGGAACACCGCCGACGTGTTCGTCAACTCCGGTGTCACCCCCGTCTACGGCAAGCACGGCGTCGACGCGGTCGACGCCTCCGGAGCCGTCCGCGAGTACACCGGTCTCACCGACGGCCACTTCCTGCCCGTCCACCCGGCCCTCGACAAGAAGCTGCCGGCCGGCCGGACGCTGGTCAGCGCGGCCGCGGTGACCGCCGACAACCGGCCCACCCGGTACTCCTGGAACGGCTCCGCCCTCACCGAACTCCTCACCGGCAAGGCCGTCAAGGGCTCCTTCGCCGGCACCCGGACGGTCGTCGGCCCCGGCGACCTGACCGGCGACGGCAAGGGCGACCTGCTCACCCGCGACTCCCGGGGCACCCTGTGGCTGCGCGCCGGCACCGGGAGCCCGACCGAGTTCGCCAAGCCGGTCAAGGTGGGCCCCGGCTGGGGCGGTTACCGCCAGATCGTGGGCGCCGGGGACATGTCCGGTGACGGCCGCGCCGACCTGGTCGCCACCGACGCCGCCGGGCAGCTGTTCCGCTACCGGGGCACCGGCCGTGCCGACGCGCCGTTCTCCGCGCGGGAGTCGGTCGGCGGCGGCTGGAAGGCGTACGACACCCTGGCCGCGCCGGGTGACCTCAACGGCGACGGCCGGGCGGACCTGCTGGCCCGGGACGCCGCCGGCACGCTGTGGCTGCACCGGTCCACCGGACTCACCGGATCGAAGGCCTTCGCGGGCCGGAGCGTGGTCGAGAAGGGCTGGAGCGCGTCGGTGTACCGGCAGTTCAACTGAGCCCGGACCGGCCGGCGGAGGCAACCCGTACGGCGATCTGACCGTCCTTCAACGGGGGCGGGTGCGCACCTGCGCACCCGCCCCCGTTCGCCGTCCCCACCTCCCGCCCCGGGCCCGCCGTCCCTCCCCGTCCCCACCGCGGAGGGGCGGCGTCGACGGCGGGTCCGAGCGGGGTCAGCGGATCCGGTGCCGCGTCCAGAAGGGGCCGAGGTCCTTCGTCGTGGCGGCCTGCGCCGCGCGCTTGAAGTCCGCGGTGGTGGCCACGCCCTGCCAGTGGTCCCGGACGTAGCCGCGCAGCATCCGCTCCATCGCCGGTGCGCCCAGGGTGCGCCGGAGGTCGTGCAGGGCGCAGGAGCCGCGCAGGTAGACGACCTGGACGTACTCCGAGCGGCGGCCGGCCGCGTAGTAGCCCATCGGCCGGGTGATCGCCGCGGTGTCGCTGGGCCAGATCCCGGCGTCCTTCCAGCAGGTCTCGGTGGGCAGCCGGTAGTAGAGCTCGTTGGCGTACTGGGCGAAGGACTCGTCCAGCCAGGGCGCGGCGTACTCGTCGTTCCCGACGATGCCGTAGAACCACTGGTGGGCGATCTCGTGGGCCGCGGGGGAGCCCTCCGGCAGGGTCCACAGCAGGACGAACCCGGGGTACTCCATGCTCCCGAAGGTGTCGAAGCGGTCGCTCATGACGAGGTCGAGCTCGCCGTACGGGTAGCGGCCGAACCGCCGGCCGAACTCGTCGACCGAGGCGGGGGCGTCCTTGAGCGTCTGCGCGATGCCCGCGGCGGGCGTGCCGGCGGTCCAGTACGCGTTGACGCGGATGCCGCCGGGGGAGGTCAGCCGCTTGGTGCGGAAGGGGCCCGCGGCCCAGGCGAAGTCCCGGACCCCGCGCGCGATGCTGGTGCTGACGGTGCGGCCGGCCGCGCCCGGGCGCCGGGTGGTGGTGCCCGAGGCGGGCACCACCAGCGCGGTCGGGTGGTCGAGGACCACCCGGAAATCCCCGGCCAGGGTGTAGTAGCTCTCGCCGAAGCCGACGTCCGGGTCCAGGTGCCGGCCCTGCGCGTCGCGTACCGACAGGACGGGCAGCGCGTTGCCGAGGTAGCGGTGTGCGCCCTCCCGGCCGAAGCGGGCGGTCCGGTCCGGGACGGTGAGCGCGAGGTCGAAGGAGACCGCGGCGCGCGCCCCGGGCGCCAGCGGAGCGGTCAGGTCGATCCGCAGCGCGGTGCAGCCGACGGTCCGCGGGTGCGGGGTGCCGCCCCGGACCCGGCTCACCCGCACCGCGGACGGCTTGCCGGGCGTCCCGCAGCCGTCGGGGGCGTTGCCCCACAGCCGCACGTCCACCGAACGCAGCGGTGTGCGGGCGGAGTTGCGGAAGGACACGGTCTCGCGGCCGGTCCAGTGCGAGCCGTCGGCGTCGGCCCGCAGCGCGACCTGGTACGCGGGGCGGTCCGGGGTCCGGATCGCCGCGGCGGGCGCGGACAGCCCCCGGTCCGGTGCCCGGTCCTGCGCCGTGGCCTGCGGAACGGCCAGCAGCAGGGCCGCGAACGCGACCAGCGCGGCCTTTCCATACCTGAGAGACATCATGCCGGGCACGGTAGAACACCCGTACGTCCGGACGCGCTCGTTCCGTCGTCCGGGCCGGTCGGGGGGTGTCCCGGTGGGTCAGGACTCCCGGCCGGTCACGGAGGTGTTCCGGTCGGTCAGGCGGGATCCGCCGCTGCGTCGACGCGGCCGGCGAGGACCAGGTCGCCGTCCGGGGTGCGACGGGCGAGCCGGCCGGTCCGCAGGTATCCGGTGGGGGTGAAGGCCCGAGCGTCCTGCTCCGGCGCGCGGTAGTAGCCGCGCGGCACGTACGGGCCGCGGGCGAGGAGTTCACCGCTCCCGCCCTCGGGCACGTCCGCGCCGTCCGGCCCGACGAGGCGCAGTTCGTCGTCCGGGGAGAGCGGCCGGCCCTGGGTGCCGAGCACCCGGCCGTCCGGGTCGCCGAGCCGGGTGAGGGTACGCGGGCCCGCCGGCGGGGCGAAGACCTGCTGGAGGCGGCCGCCCAGGCGGGCCGCGAGCCGTTCGGCGAGCCCCGCCTCGATCGGCTCCCCGCCGGTCAGCTGCACCACCCGCAGGGTGTCGAGCGCGCCCGGGTCCGCCGCCGTCGCATCGAGCCAGTGCACGGCCGTCGCGGGCCGGACCGCGGTGACGGTGACGCGCTCGGTACGGATCAACTCGACCAGTTGGGCGTTATCCTGACTGTCCGTCAATACCACCGTGCCGCCCACCGAGAGGGTGCCGGCGATCCCCGGACACCCGAGGACCAGGTCGGAGGCGGCCGGCAGCGCGGCGAGGTAGACGTCCGCCCCGGTGAGCGCCACCGACTCGGCCGCGGCCCGCGCCTGGTAGGCGTAGTCGTCATGGGTGCGGGGCACGAGCAGGGGCGCCTCGTCGGTCCCGCCGGCCGGCAGCAGGAACGCCACCTCGGCGGCGCTCAGGGCGAGCGCCTTGTAGGGCGCCGCGTCGAGGTTCCCCAGCGGCGAGTACTGGCAGTTCGACGGGTCGGTCGTCAGCCCCCCGTACGGCGACTCGGTGCCCGGCTCCTCGAGCGTGAACACCCGCCGCAGGAACGGCCAGCGGGCGGCGATGTCCGCGGCCAGCGCGGTGTGGTCGACGCCCCGGTACGCGGCGGGGGCGACGTACCCCACGGCCTGGGCGAGCCGCACCGTCCCGGCCACCCGGCCCGGCTCGGTGACCGGCAGGACCACCGGCACCGCACCGGCCCGCATCAGGGCGAACACGGTCACCACGAACTCCGGGACGTTCGGCAGCTGCACGACCACCCGCATCCCGGGCCGCAGCCCGCGCCCCCGGAAGCCGGCCGCCATCCGGTCCACCCGCCGGTTCAGCTGCGCGTACGAGAGCCTGGTCGCGCCGTGCACCAGCGCGGTGCGCGGCCCGTACTCCTGGGCCCACCCGCGCAGCAGGTTGTCCAGCGTGTTCCCCCGCCAGTGCCCCGCCGCCCAGTACCGGTCGACGAACCCCTCCGGCCACCCCGTACACCCGTCCAGCATGAACAACCCCCCGCAGTACCACCATCCGGATCCCCCCGATCCAACGTCCCACCCGCCCCGGGGACAACCCCCGGACCCCACCACGGCCGGTCCGCCCCTTCGGCAGAACCTCTAATGCGTCCAGGCCGGGCTCGATGTGGCCCCGGCCCCTAGGGTGGCGGGATGGAGGCTGAGCCGGGGTACACGGTGGGGTGCGGGGTCGAGGTGCCGGTGGTTCGGGACGGGGAGGTGTGGGCGGTGGGGGCCGTGATCCTCGACCGGGCGGGCCGGGCCGCGTTCGCGCAGCGGAGGAGTGGCGGGCGCCGGCTCTTCCCCGACTGCTGGGACGTCGTCGGCGGACACGTGGAGCCGGGCGAGGGCCTGCTCGACGCGCTCGCCCGCGAGGTGCGGGAGGAGACCGGCTGGCGGCTGCGGCACGTCCGGCGCTTCCTGGGCACCGCCACCTGGACCGGGGACGACGGGGCGGGTCTGCGGCACGAGGCCGACTACCTCGTGGAAGTGGAGGGCGATCTGGACCGGCCGGCCCTGGAGTGGTCCAAGCACTCCGGCTACGGCTGGTTCGGGCCGGACGACCTGGAGCGGCTGAAGGAGAACCGGGCGCCGGGGGAGTACCTGATCCACGATCTGATCGCGCGGGCCGTACGGGGTCCCGGGTTGGGCGGGGGCTGACGGGCGGGGGCCCGCCTCCGGGAGGGAGGCGGGCCGGGGGCGGGGCGGGTCAGTCGAGGGCGGCGAGGGTGGCTGCGGCCATGGCCGCCTCGCCGGCCGCGTTCGGGTGGAAGGGGGCGGCGGCGCTGGAGCCCAGGGGTTCCATCCAGCGGGTGCCGGCCGGCTTGCAGACGTCGTGGCCGACGGACTTGGCGTACGTGTCGACGTAGACGGCGCCGTGCGCGTCGGCCTGGCCGGCGATCATCTTGTTGAGCCGTTCGTGGGTGTCGCGCAGCCAGGGGGCGTCGCCGCGGGCGATGCTGGCGACCGAGGGGCAGTTGGTGCCGTCGGCCGGGATGATCGCGGGGTAGCCGGTGACCAGGATCCGGGCGTGCGGGGCGCGCTGCCGGATGCCGTCGAGGGTGGCGGCGATCTTGGGGGCGGCGGCGTCGATGGTCGCGGCCAGCTTGTCGGTCCCGGTCCAGGTGTAGCTGGTCTTGCAGGGGGAGCCGGACATGTTGAACGCGCCGAGCACGATGCAGCGGGTGATGATGTCGGCGAAGCCGACGTCGTTGCCGCCGATGGTGAGCGTGACCAGGTCGGTGTCGCCGGTCAGGGCGGCGAACTGCGGCGGCGCGGTGGGGTTCTGAGAGGTGGTCATGTGGACCGTGGTCGCCCCGCCGCAGCTGACGTCCCGGTGCGCGGCCGGCTCCAGCGCCGCGGTCAGCAGGGCGGGGTAGTTGCGGCCGGAGCGGGCGCAGGCGGTGTCGACCTGGTCCGGCACGCCGGCCGCCGAGGCGTACGAGTCGCCGAGCGCGACGTAGCGGGCCACGGCGTCCGGGAGGTCGGCGCCGGCGGCCAGGGCCGGCCCCGACGCCAGGCCGGTCGCGGCCAGCGCGGAGGTGGCGCAGAGCAGGCCGAGGACGCGGGTGCGGCGGCTCGACCGGACGGTACGGGTACGCGAACGCATGGCGGTGCCTCTCGGGTGGGGGATGGGACGCGCCTCGGTGTCCGGCCCGGGTACGGCCGCGAGGCGTGCGTGACCGGCGGCGGACGGGCCCGTCCGCCCGCCGCCGGCACCACGGGGGCACTGCGCGCAGTTACTGGCTGGTCTTACTGGCTGGTCTTACTGGCTCGTAATATGAGGTCGGCCGACCGGACGGTCAAGGCGTACGGCACCAAGTCCG
Source organism: Streptomyces sp. NPDC089919 (assembly GCF_040684615.1). Classification (NCBI taxonomy): domain Bacteria; kingdom Bacillati; phylum Actinomycetota; class Actinomycetes; order Kitasatosporales; family Streptomycetaceae; genus Streptomyces; species Streptomyces sp. NPDC089919. The sequence continues at coordinate 27,647 of NZ_JBFBGK010000010.1, read as the reverse complement.
GTGGATCCGCGGTCGAGTTGGTCCAGGTGGGCCAGAGCCGGTCCGGCTGTCCGGGTGTCGGCCGGGCGGCCGCGCACCGCTTCTCCGTCGCTGCCGGCGCCCTGCCTGGCGGCCGTCCCCCGCTCGCCGCCCCCACGCCCGGCTCGTGCCCGCCCGCTACGTGGTCCGCCGCCCAGGGTCAGTCCCGCCGGGGTGCCACCGTGCAGGCGATCGCCGCCGCGGCGGCGGCCAGGGCGGCCGCGCCGGTGAGGGGGAGCCAGGGGATGTGGACCACGCCGTGCGGGGAGCCGGTGACCAGGCCGGACACGGCGGCGTTGGCCGGGGAGGAGCCCAGGACCAGGAGCATCAGGGCGCCGGCGGCCGTGGTGGGTATCGCCCAGGCGGGGCTGCGCAGCAGCGGGCGGTTGGTCAGCGCGCCGAGGGCCGAGCCGACCAGGACGCAGCTCAGGGCCGTCAGCAGGCCGGCGCACAGCGCGCCGCCCATCGGGACCGCCGTCCGGTGGTCCCCGGACCGGGCATCGGAGAAGAGGGCGGTCAGGGCCGTGCCGGCCAGCGCGAGCACCACCGAGGCGGCCCCGCCGGCCAGCAGCCCGGCCAGGTGGACCCGGCGGGTCCCGACGGCGGCGGCGAGGACGTGCCGGGCGGCGGCCGGCTCGGCCGTGAGCGCGGCCCGCACCAGCCAGGCCGAGACCGGCACCAGCGGCGCCGCGGCGTACCCGAAACCGTCCAGCACCGGCTGCCCGGACTGCAGCCCGACGACGAGGAAGGCGGAGTACGCCAGCACGGCCGGCCCCCACCGGTAGGACCGCACCAGCAGCGCGGCGTAGTAGCGGAAGAGCGCGGTCACCGGCCGTACCTCCTCTTGGAGTCGGGGTCGGAGTCGGGGGCCACGTCGCTGCCGGTGCCGGTGCCGGTGCCGGTGCCGGTGCCGGTGTCCGGGAGCCGGTGCGCGGCCGGTGCGGGGTCACCGGCCGTCGCGGCCCCCCGCCCGGCACCCGTCCGGGCCTCGCCGCCGCCGGTCGCGGCGGCGCCGCTCCCGGCGCCCGCACCCGCCAGGGCCTTGGCGTCGCGGCCCGCGCCGCCCGCGCTCTCCCGGCCGGCCTCGTCCGCCGCCACCCGGCAGATGTGCCAGGCCGGATCCGTCGACAGCAGGGCTCTGAGCAGCCCGTCCGAGTGGCGGTCCGGTACGTGGAAGCGGTGTGCGTCCCCGTGCAGCACGACGCGGGGTGCGCCGGGCAGGGGCGGGACGGGCGCCGCCGCGCCGTCCGGGTGCCGGGCCGTCACGGTCGTCCACGGGCCCGTCCGGTCGGCCGCCGCACCGCCGTCGGACAGCGTCACGGCGGCGTCCGCGACGTCGATGACCAGGTGCGGGTCGGCGGCGAGTCCGCCGGGCGTGTGGTCGACGAAGACCACCGAACCCCCGTCGGCCAGCCGCTCGCGCACCGCCTGGTCGACCGTCCCGCGCGCCGCCCGGTCCAGGCCCGACCACGCCTCGTCCAGCACCAGCAGCCCCGGCCGGGCCAGGAAGGCCTGGGCCAGCGCGACCTTCTGGCTGGTGCCCTTGGACAGCTCCCGCAGGGGGACGTCGGCGTACCGGCCGGCACCGAGGCGCTCCAGCCACTCCGGTCCGGAGCCGGCCGCCGGACCCGCGGCGGATCCGTGCACCCGCGCGAGGTGGGCCAGGTACTCCCGTGCGGTGAAGGGCAGTTGACCGGGGAAGCGCTCGGGGACGTACGCCGTCGCCGGCCGGCCGGTGATCCGGCCCCGGGTCGGTGCGTCGATGCCGGCCAGCAGGCGGGAGAGGGTGGACTTGCCGCTGCCGTTGGCACCGGTGATCCGCGCGAGCGTGCCGCCCGGCAGGTCGAGGTCGACCCCGCGCAGCACCCAGGCGCCGCGCAGCCCGTACCGCCGCCCGACCCCGTGCAACCGCAGCGTCATGCCGACCACCCCCCTCGACCCCGGCCCCCGGAACCCCGATCTCCCCCAACGTAACTCCCGCCACCGACAACCGGTTCCGGCCCGCCGCCCGGCCCGCCGCCCGCCCCGCCGCCCGGACGGGCCGGTACGGTCGGTCAGGCCTGGTCCAGGACCGCCCGCAGGGTCTGGGCGAAGGCCTCCGGCTCGCCGTGCTGGCCGTACTCGCCGCCGAGGAAGCCGCCGTGGTCGCCCGGGAAGACGGCCGGCTCCCGGCCCAGTTCCCCGGCGAGGGCCACCGCGGCGCGGGCCGGGAACTGCCCCTCGGACTCCTTGCCCACCGCCGGCACGATCCGGGTGCCCGCGGCCCGCAGCGCCTCGGCGTCGGGGCGGTACCCGGTGCAGCCGCGCATGTTCTGTCCCAGCAGCGGGTCGCCGCGGGTGCCGTCGTCCTCGGCCGGCAGGCCGAAGGCCGCCGGGTCCGGCGCGGGCCGGGAGAGCCAGTCCGCCGGGAACTCGCCGCGGACCCCGAGCGCCTCGAAGAACTTGGCCATCGCCCGTCCGCTGCCGGCGCGCAGGTACGTGGCGTGGATGTCGGTGCAGAGCGCCCCGACCACCTCGGCGTCCGGCAGGACCGGGACGACCGGCGGTTCGTGCGCCACGAGGGTCGACACCAGCTCCGGGTGGGCGGCGACCAGGGCGAGGGCGTTGACCGCGCCGCCGCTGCTGGCGAAGATCTCGACCGGGCCGAGGCCGACGGCCTCGATGACCCGCCGCAGGTCCTCCGCGTGCTCGACCGGAAGGTGCTCCGCGACCCCGTCGGTGCGGACGCTGCGCCCCGCGCCGCGCGGGTCGTACGTGACCACGGTGCGGTCGGGGAAGTGCGAGGCCAGCGTGGTGAAGCCGGTGGCGTCCATGGGGGAGCCGATCAGCAGCAGCGCCGGGCGGGCCTCGCTGCCGGCCGCGGCGCCCCGGACGTCGTACGTGATGGTGGCGCCGGTGGACGCCAGGGTGCGGGTCACGGTCTCGGTCATCGTGCTCTCCTCGCTTCGTCGTGCTGTCACGGATAGGACCGCACCCCCACCGGAAACTCATCGGTGCCCGCGGAAAAAGAATCCGGCCCGGGCCGGGCGGGGTCGCCGGCCGGCAACGGCCGCGCCGCGGCCGCCGGGCGGCCCTGACCCCGCCGCGTCACTTCTCGTGGGTGGCGGCGAGCATCCCCTGCATGTCCTCGATCATGGCGGCCTGGACGGCGGTCCAGTCGGGTTCGGGGAGGTCGGCCGGGTCCGGTGAGAAGAGGAAGGGGGCCTCGCCGGTCGTGCTGGTCAGGACCGAGAGCTCGAAGACGGCGCCGCCGTCGAGGACCCGCAGGATGCGTCCCTCCATGGCCGGGGAGCTGAGCATCACGGCCTGCTGCCCCAGCCCGGAGACGGCCTCCTCGGTGACGTGCTCCAGGCCCCGGGCCGTGACCGCCCGGGCCCTGAACTCCGTGGCCGGGTCGACGCGCCGGTGGAGTTCGAGGCGGGTCTCCACCGTCCAGGAGCGCCAGGGCCGGCGCCGGTCCGCGATCTCCTTGTCGCGGGTGCACAGGCCGCTTGCGAGCGCCGGGTCCTCGTCGGTGCGCGAGCCCGCGGACCACTTCCGCGTCTGCGAGACCCGCTCCAGCGCGGGGACCGTCAGCCGCTCGCACATGTCGTGCGGGAGGACGTAGGAGAGGTCCGGCCGGTCCTCCCGGCCCACGCCGGTGACCGCCAGGACGCCCGCGGCCAGCGCCGCCGACACCAGCGCGCCCCCCAGCGCCCACCGCACCCGGACGCCCCGCAGCCCGGGCGGCGGACCCGGCGGCAGGTCCGGCACCTCCTCGGGCCGCCGGTAGGCCCGGTCCGGGTCGGCGTACGGCGAGCTGAGCTCGGGTTCGGAAATCATGATCGGTGTCCCCCTGTCGGCAGATCCCGATCATGACAAAGACCGGCTAACGACGAGGTGAGGGAACATATCTGACGTCACGTCACCCCGTACCCGCGCACCCTCGACGGCTCACCCCGCGCGCCGCCCGGCCCGGCTACGCCGCTCCGGGCACGGTCAGCGCGGAGCGCGCCAGGCCGCGCAGCCAGGCGTGGGCGTGGTCGGTGTCGTAGCGCTGATGCCACGACAGGTACACCGGCGCCGACGGCAGTTCGAGCGGCAGCGGCAGTACGGCCATGCCGAGGTCGGCGACCGCCGGCCTGGTGGTGGCCTCGGGGAGGCTGAGCAGGAGGTCGGAGCCGCGCGCGAACTGCAACGCGGCCGCCTCCGTGGGTGCGGTCGCCACCACGCGCCGGGACAGGCCGAGCCGGGCCAGGGCGTCGTCGAGGCGGTTGCCGAGGTTGCCGCGGCGCGAGACGACGACGTGCTCGGCGGCGGCGTACTGCGCCACGCTGACGCCCCCGCCGCGGGTGAGGGGGTGACCCGGCCGGACGACGATGACCAGGCCGGTCTCGCCGACCTTCTCGGCGCGGATGTCCGGTGCGCTCGGGCGGTTGGCGTTCGCCTCCAGATCGACCTCGCCGCGCCGCAGACCGGGGCCGTCGGTGCTGGACTCCGCGACGAAGCGCAACCGCACCCCCGGCGCCTGCGCGCGCACGGTCGAGAGCAGCGCGGGGCCGCCCAGGGCGACCAGGGAGTCGTGCCAGCGGAGGGTGAAGGTGCGCTCCAGTGTGGCCAGATCGAGCTCGCGGCTCGGCGCCAGTACCCCCTGGACCTGCTGCAGCAGCTCGTGCACCTGGGCGCGTACGGCGATCGCGTACGGCGTGGGGGTCATCGTGCGGCCGGTGCGCACCAGGATCTGGTCCCCGGTCGTGCGCCGGATCCGGCCCAGGCTCCGGCTCATCGCGGGCGCGGTGACGTGCAGGCGGGCGGCCGCCCCGGTCACGCTGCCCTCCTCCAGCAGTGCGTCGAGCGCGGCGAGCAGGTTCAAATCCAATTGCATGGCAGTCACTCTAGACGTGCCTGACATGCATTTGAAGTTAATCGTCGGGCTGCCTACCGTTGAGGCGAAAGCGCAGGAAGCACTGCGCAGTTCGGCCCGCCACGGGCCGCACCACACCCCCTCAGGCCCCCTCGGCCACCTCAGACGGGAGCACCGCCATGTCCGCACCGCTGCAGACCGCCGCCACCACCGACATCGCCGCCGCCACCGAGAGCGCCGACGCCGACCTGCTCGCCCGGACCGCGAGCGCCGTCCGCGAGGCGGGCACGGCGCTGCGCGAGCGCTTCGGCGAGGTGGTCCGCTACCGGAGCCGCGAAGAGCTGATGGACGCGCTCGCCGCCAACGACGACGCGGCCCTCGACATCCTGCGGCCCCGTCTGACGCGGCTGCGCCCGGAGGCCGGCTGGGTGGCGGAGGAGCTGGACGGCGGGGCGCTGCCGCCCGGCGAGTGGTGGGTCGTGGACCCGGCCGAGGGCAACGTCAACCACCTGCACGGGCTGCCGGAGTGGGCGGTCACCGCCACCCTCGTGCGGGAGAACCGGCCGGTGCTCACCGCCGTGCACCTGCCGCTGACCGGCCAGACCTACACCGCGCTCGCCGGCGCGGGTGCCCACCTCGACGGCCGGCCGCTGCACGTCTCCCCGACCGCGGACCTCGGCCTGGGCATCGTGGCCACCAGCCAGGCCCGGCCGGACGAGGACGAGGCGGTCGTGCGCCGGGTCGGAGCGGCGATCACCGCGATGCTCTTCGACGCGCTCGTCGTCCGGGCGGCCGTGCCGGCGACCCTGCACCTCCTGGACGTGGCCGCCGGCCGGGTCGACGCCTTCTGGCAGTTCGCCGGCGCCCGGGCGGATCTGCTCCCCGGATCCCTGCTGGTCACCGAGGCCGGCGGCCGGATCTCCGACGCCCAGGGCCGCCCCTGGACCCCGCAGAGCGGCAGCTTCCTGGCCGCCGCGCCCGGCGTGCACGCCGCTGCCGTCGCCACCCTCTCGCGCTGACCGCGCATCCCCACCCGCACGTACGGAAGGACCACATCAGCCATGACCACGATCGCAGTTCTCGGGAACGGCCGCGTCGGCGGCAACCTGGCCGCCGCCCTCACCCGGGCGGGCCACCAGGTGACCGTCGCGGACCGCACGCCCGGCGCCGCCGCCGAGGCCGTCCGCGGGGCCCGGATCGTCATCAACGCCACCCCGGGGGCGGGCTCGCTGGACCGGCTCGCCGCGCTCCGCGAAGAACTCCGGGACAAGATCCTCGTCGACGTGTCCAACGCCACCACCGACGGCCCGGACGGACTGCCGGCCGACCTGGTCCACCCCGGCTCGAGCCTCGCCGAACAGCTCCAGGAAGCGCTCCCCGCCACGCGTGTCGTCAAGACGCTCAACACCATGCTCTTCCCGGTGATGACCGCGCCCGCCACCCTCTCCCAGCCGCCGACCGCGTTCCTCTCCGGCGAGGACCCGGAGGCCAAGGGGACCGTCCTGGAACTCCTCACCGACCTCGGCTGGCGGCCGGAGTGGATCAGGGACCTGGGCGGGATCCGGACCGCCCGCGCCACGGAGGCCGCGGTCCTGTTCGTGCCGCACGTCATCCGGTCCAGCGGGTTCACCCCCTTCGCGATCTCCATCGCGGGCTGACCGCCCTTCCACCGAGCCGTTCAGAACCAGTTGACGGTGAGGTTGAAGGTGGTGGAGGCGGTGCGGGCGGCGGCGTCGGTGACCGCGACGGTGACCTGGACGGTGCCCGATCCCCAGGGCTTGCCGGTGATGCGGCCGGTGGCGGGGTCGATCGACATGCCCCAGGGCAGGCCGGTGGCCGCGTACCGCAGCGGTGCGGTGCCGCCGGTGGCGGTGACCTGGACCGTGCAGGACTGGTTGAACTTGCATGCCTGGGGCCCCGGATCGGCCACCTTCGGATCCCCCGACGGCGGCTCCGTCGTCCCGCAGCCCGGTGCCGCCGCGGCCGGCAGCGGTACCCGCCACACCTGCGTGTCGTTCTCCGAACCGACCAGCAGGGTCTCGCAGTCCGCGTAGGTGACCGTCTCGCCCTGCGGCTGGGCGGGCAGCGGCACCTCGGCCAACTTGGTCCCGGAACCGTCGTACACGTAGGCCGTGTTGGCGCCCAGCGGGCCCCCGCTGCGCAGTGCGTACGAGGTCCCGGTGGGCGCGTACGCCCCGTCGGTGGCGAAGACCGGGCCCGGCCGGACCGGGGTGAGGGTGTTGACCTGCCCGGCCACCGGCGGCAACGGGGCCTGGTACAGCTTCCCGGCCGCCCCGATCAGCTTGCTGGCGACGAAGATCCGGCCGGTGACCGGGTCGGCGAGCAGCGATTCGGCGTCGTGCCGGCCGTCGGAGTACGCGAAGCGGTAGGTCACGGGCGTGACGGTGGCGTCCGCGAGGGTGTCCGGCTCGGGGAAGGCGTGGACCTGGATCTCCGCGCGGGCGCCGAGGTTGTCCCCGATGTCGCCGGCCAGCACGACCGGCCGCCCGGTGGCGTCCCGGCCGACGGCCAGCGCCTCCCAGTCGGTGTTGGCGGTGCCGGCCAGGGTGAGGGTCGCCCGGAGCCGGCCGGTGGCCGTGGTGCAGTCCACGGCGAAGACCTGGTTGGTGTTCCCGCTGTCGTTGACCGCGTAGAAGACCCCGGGGTGGCGGACGCTCGCCCCCATCCCGCTGAACTCGGTGAGCCCGGCGGGCAGGGTGCAGTGGCGCTCGGCCGCCAGCGGGGTCGGCGACGCGGCCGAGGCGGGGGCGGCGCAGAGGCCCAGGGAGAGGGCGGCCGCGGTGGTCGCGGCGGCCCTGCGGAAGGCGAGGAGGAGAGGCATGCGGACAATGTGACGAGGCCGCCCGCAAAGTCCAAGGCGCGGCCACCCGCGCGTTGGGCATGGCCCCGGCGCCGCGCGGGCATCGCCCGCCCGACGCATCGACGGCACGGGCCTGGAAGCGCCACCGTGGCCGCCCCCCCCGGGTCACCTTGTGCGCGCGGGCCTCACCGACTGGGCTCCCGAACCGGCGAGTTCTGCCGTACGTGGCTGAGGAAGGCCCGTCCCGGGCGGCTCAGCGGGCGCCGGGCGTGGACCACTCCCACCGGGCGCAGCAGCGGCGGGGTGAACGACCGGACCTGGGCCCGCTGGCCGAAGGCCCGCGGCACCACGTCCCGGTACCAGATCAGCGAGCCCCGCCCGGCGATCACGCCCGTCACCCAGGCCAGCCGTTCGTCGGTCTCCAGGGCCGGCACCGGCCGCACCCCGAACGCGCCGAACATCGCCTCGAGTTCGGTGCGCCGCCCGGTTCCGGGCGTCGGCAGGACCATCGGGATCCCCTCCAGGCTGCGGAAGGGCACCGGGTCGGGCAGCCGGGTGCCGAGCGGAGAGATCAGCACCACCTCCCGCTCCTGGAGGGGATGTGCGGAGAGCTCCTTGTCCACCGGCAGGTCCACCAGGCCCAGTTCGGGCTCGCCGTTGCTGATCGCCTCCACCAGGGCCTCCCGGCTGCCCAGTTGGTGCAGCCGGACCTCGATCCCGGGGTGCCGGGCGGTGAACGCCTCGACCAGGTCGGGTACCAGGTCCCAGGCCAGGGTCGGGGTGGTCGCCAGCTGCAGCGCGGCCGGCGGACTGCCGGCGTGGCAGACCCCGATGTCCTCGATCGCCTCCACCGCGTCCAGCACCGTCCGTGCCAGCCGTACCACCCGGGCGCCCTGGGGCGTCAGTTCCACCCCGCGGCTGTTGCGGGCCAGCAGCTCCACCCCCAGATCGCGCTCCATGGCCTGCACGGCCCGCGACAGGGCCGACTGGGCCACGAAGACCGCTGCCGCCGCGCTCGTGATGGACCGGTAGTCCGCGACGGCGACCAGGTACCGCAGCTGCGCGAGAGTGGGGGTCATGAACGGACGGTAACCTCCACGGGGTTGGTGTGTAAGAGGCAGACGTCTGAACTCTGGGCGGCCTCCCGGTCACGCATGCCGACCGGGCAGCAAGCCATACCGGCCCGGCATGAACGGTCCCGGCCACCGGCCCCCCGGACGCCCCGCGAGGGGCCCCCGACCACGGGCGACCGCGCAGGCCGGAGCCCCGGGCACCGCTCCACCGCTGCGGATTCCGTGGCCCGCCGGCCACGTCCGGACCCGGCCAAAACCGTCCGGACGGCCGTTGACAGTGCACGGCGCTCCCCGCACGATCTGCCCCCGGCCCGGATCGTCGGGCCGGTCCGCCCGGTCCGGCCGTCGTTCACCTGCCTGAACGGCGCCCGCCCGCTGCGGTCCGGGCCGGCCGCCCGCCCCCGGTGCGGCCCCGTCCGCCGACACCGTCCGCACCACCCGGCCCGCCCGCCCCGCCCCGGCACCGCGCAACCGTCCGGCCCGCCGTACGCCCCGCAGGCCCCGCACCGCACGGCACACGCAAGCAGCCACGACGCATCCCGGAGGAGCGCCCGTGACCCCCCAGCCGCTTCCGTCCCCCCGCGAACGCGACCTCGTCGTCGCGCTCGGACCCTTCGAAGAGCCCCGGCCCCAGGTCGTCGTCGCCGCCGAACGGGCCGGCGCCCTCGGCCTGCTCGACCTCGGCCGCGACGCCCCGGCCGCCCGCCGCGCCCTCGCCGACACCGCCGCCGCGCTGCCCGGGCGGACCTTCGGCGTCCGGGTACCCGCCGGCTGCCCCCTCGGTCCGCAGGACCTGCCCCCCGCGGTGGACACCGTCCTGCTGGCCGACCCCGCCCTGCACCCCCGTACCGCCTCCTGGTCCGCGGGCGGCCGGCGCCGGGTGTGGGCCGAGGTGGTGGACCCCGGCGAGGCCGCCGGGGCGGTCGCCGCGGGGGCCACGGCCCTGGTGGCCAAGGGCCACGAGGCCGGCGGCCGGGTCGGCGCCACCACGACCTTCGTCCTGCTCCAGCAGCTGCTCGGGCCGGCCGAACCGGGCGTACCGGTCCTCGCGTACGGCGGGATCGGCCCGCACACCGCGGCCGCCGCCGTCGCCGGCGGCGCCGCGGGAGTGCTGCTCGACACCCAGCTCGCCCTGACCACCGAAGGGGCGGCGGAGCTGCCCGGGCCGGTGCTCGCGGCCCTGCGGGCGATGGACGGCAGCGAGACCGTCGTCGCCGACGGCCACCGCGTCTACCGGCGCCCGGACCTGGACCCGCAGCTGCACCGGCCCGGCATCGCGCACCGGCTCGGCGCCCGGGGCCTGCACGCCCAGCCGCTCCCGGTGGGCCAGGACGGCGCCTTCGCGGCCCGGCTGGCCGCCCGGCACCGCACGACCGGCGCCCTGGTGCAGGCCGTGCGCCGGTCCGTCACCGACCACCTGGCCGCCGCGGTCCGCGCGGCGGCGCTGCGTCCCGCCGCGGACGGGCCGCTGCCGGTGGCCCAGGGCCCGATGACCCGGGTCAGCGACCGGGCCGCCTTCGCCGCCGCCGTGGCCGGCGCGGGCGCCGTGCCCTACCTGGCGCTGGCCGTGATGACCGGCGAGGAGGTGCGCGAGCTGCTGGCGGAGACCACCCGGCTGCTCGGGGACCGCCCCTGGGGGGTCGGCCTGCTCGGCTTCGCCCCGCCGGCGCTGCGCGCCGAACAGCTCGCCGAGGTCGCCGCGGCCCGCCCGCCGTACGCGGTGATCGCCGGCGGCTCACCCGCCCAGGCCGCCCCGCTGGAGGCCGCCGGCACCCGCACCCACCTGCACGTCCCCTCACCCGGTCTGCTGGAGCGCTACCTCGCCGAAGGCGCCCGCCGCTTCGTCCTCGAAGGCCTGGAGTGCGGGGGCCACATCGGGCCCCGGGCCTCCTTCCCCCTCTGGGAGGAGCAGATCGAGCGGCTGCTGGCCTGCGAGGACCCCGCGGCACTGGACGTGCTCTTCGCCGGCGGCATCCACGACGCCCGCTCCGCCGCCATGGCCGCCGCGGCGGCCGCGCCGCTCTCGGCGCGCGGGGCCCGGATCGGGGTCCTGATGGGGACCGCCTACCTCTTCACCGAGGAGGCGGTGACGGCCGGCGCCGTGCTGCCGGGCTTCCAGGAGGCCGCCCTCGACTGCGCCGGCACCGTCACCCTCCAGACCGCCCCCGGCCACGTCACCCGCTGCGCCCCGACCCCCTACGCCGAGGCCTTCGAGGCGCAGCGCCGCACCCTGGAGGAGAGCGGCGCGGAACCCCGCGAGGTGTGGGAGGAGCTGGAACGGCTCAACCTCGGACGGTTGCGGATCGCCAGCAAGGGGCTGCGGCACGCCGACGGCGCCGCCCCGGTCCCCGTGCCCGCCGCCGAACAGCGCCGCGAGGGGCTGTACATGCTCGGCCAGGCCGCCGCCCTGCGCAGCCGGCCCACCACCCTGGCGGCCCTGCACCACGAGGTCACCGCGGACGCGCACGCCCTGCTGGAGCGGCGGGCCCGGCAGTTCGCGCCGCCGCCCGCTCCCGGCCGCCCGCTGGACGTCGCCGTGGTCGGGATGGCCTGCGCCTACCCCGGGTCCGGAGACCTCGCGGCGTACTGGGCCCAGGTGCTGAGCGGGGCGGACGCGGTGACCGAGGTGCCCGCGGACCGCTGGGACCCCGCCGTCTACTACGACCCCGACCCGGCCCGCGCCGGCGAGCGCACGCCCTCGCGCTGGGGCGGCTTCCTGCCGCCGGTGCCCTTCGACGCCCTGGCCCACGGCATCCCGCCGGCCTCCCTCGCCGGCATCGAACCGGTGCAGCTGCTCTCCCTGGAGATCGCCGCCCGGGCCCTCGCCGACGCCGGGTACGGGCCCGGCCGCCACTTCGACCGTGGCCGGACCTCCGTGGTCTTCGGCGCCGAGGCCGGCACCGAACTCGCCGGCGCCTACGGCCTGCGCGCCCTGCACCCCGGCTACCTCGGCGCGCTCCCGCCCGGACTCGACGCCCAACTGCCGCACCTCACCGAGGACTCCTTCCCCGGGGTCCTCGCCAACGTCATCGCGGGCCGGATCGCCAACCGGCTGGACCTGGGCGGCGCGAACTGCACCGTGGACGCCGCCTGCGCCTCCTCACTGGCCGCCCTCGACCTGGCCTGCCGCCAACTGCGCGACGGCGACAGCGACATGGTGCTGTGCGGTGGCGCCGACGTGCACAACGGCATCAACGACTACCTGATGTTCGCCTCGGTGCGGGCCCTGTCACCCACCGGCCGCTGCCGGCCCTTCGACGCCGCCGCGGACGGCATCGCCCTCGGCGAGGGCGTGGCCGCCCTGGTCCTCAAGCGCCTGGAGGACGCCGAACGCGACGGCGACCGCGTCTACGCCGTGGTCAAGGCGGTCGGCGCGGCCAGCGACGGCCGCTCCCTGGGCCTGACCGCACCCCGGCCGGAAGGGCAGCGCCGGGCCCTGGACCGGGCGTACCGGAAGGCCGGGATCGCCCCCGCCCGGGTCGGCCTCGTCGAGGCGCACGGCACCGGCACCGTGGTCGGCGACGGCACCGAACTCGGCGTCCTGACCGCACTGTTCGAGAAGGCCGGGCCGGGGGCCTGCACCCTGGGATCGGTGAAGTCCCAGATCGGCCACACCAAATGCGCGGCCGGGCTGGCCGGACTGATCAAGACCGCCCGCGCCCTGCACGCGGGAGTCCGGCCGCCGACCCGCCAGTTGGAGCGCCCGCACCCCGACTGGCGGGCGGAGAGCAGCCCCTTCGCCTTCGACACCGAGGCCCGACCCTGGACCGCACCCCCCGAGCGCAGGATCGCCGGGGTGAGCGCCTTCGGCTTCGGCGGCACCAACTACCACGCGGTGCTGGCCGCCCACGGCTCCGGCCCGGAGCCCGCGCACGGCCTGGAGCAGTGGCCCGCCGAGCTGTTCTGCTTCACCGGCCCGGACCGGGCCGCCGCGGAGCGGGCCATGGACCGGCTGGCCGGCCGGCTCGCGGCCAACGACGCGGCCGGCCGGCCCTGGACCCTGCGCGACCTGGCGGCCGAGACCGCGGCCCGACCCGAGACCGACCCCGCGCCGTCCGGGCGGAGTTCCGCGCCCACCGGTCCCGGACCGGTCCAGGCCGCCCTGGTGGCCGGGGACCTGGACCAGCTCGCCGCCCGGCTCGCCCAGGCCCGCGCCGGCACCCCCGGCGACGGGGTCCACCTGCGCGAGGAGCAGGCCGGACCGGGCCGGATCGCCTTCCTCTTCCCCGGGCAGGGCAGCCAACGCCCCGGCATGCTCGGCGACTTGTTCGTCGCCTTCCCGCAGCTGCGGCAGCGCTACCTCGACACCGCGCCGCCGGCCGTGACCGGGGCCCTCTTCCCGCCGGCCGCCTTCACCGCCGAGGAACGCACCGCCCGCCGGGCCGCCGTCACCGACACCCGGATCGCCCAGCCCGCCCTCGGCCTGACCGGCGCCGCCCTGCACCACCTGCTCACCTCCCTCGGGATCCGGCCCGACTGCACCGCCGGACACTCCTACGGCGAACTCACCGCCCTCTGGGCCGCGGGCGTCTACGACACGGACACCCTGCTGCGGCTCAGCACCGCCCGGGCCGGGGCGATCCTCGCCGCGGCCGGCACCGACCCCGGCGCGATGGCCGCGGTCCAGGCCGAACCGGCGCTGGTCGAGGAGACCGCCCGCCGCACCGGCTGCGTGATCGCCAACCACAACGCGCCCCGCCAGTGCGTGGTCTCCGGACCCACCCCCGCCGTCGAGGCGGCCGTACGGGACCTGCGCGCGCAGGGCCTGGGAGCCGAACGGATCCCGGTGGCCTGCGCCTTCCACAGCGAGGTGGTGGCCGGCGCGGCCGACCGCCTCGCGGCCGAGCTGACCGGGACGGCGCTGGTGGGGTCCGCCGTCCCGGTCTTCTCCAACACCACCGCCCGCCCCTACCCCGACGATCCGGCCGCCGTACGGGAGTTGCTGGCCCGCCAGGTCGCCGAGCCGGTGCGCTTCGTCGACCAGATCGAGGCCATGTACGCGGCCGGTGTCCGGACCTTCGTGGAGGCCGGCCCCGGACGGGTCCTCACCGGCCTGGTCCACCGCATCCTGGGGGACCGGCCGCACACCGCCGTCGCCTGCGACGTGCCGGGCGAGCCGGGGCTGCCCCGGCTGCTCACCGCCCTGGCCGAACTGGCCGTGGCCGGCGTGCCGATGGACCTCGGGCCGCTGTTCGAGGGCCGCACCCGGGCACTGCCGGAGCAGCCGCCGCGGCGGCCCGGCTGGCTGGTCGACGGCCACCTCGTCCGGACCGCCGAGGGCGAGCCGGTCCCCGGCGGCCTGCGGCCGGCCCGCCGGATCGCCGCCCCACCCGCCGCCGCCGCGGAGCCGGCCGCCGACACCCGCGAGGCGGCGGTGCTCGCCTACCTGACCGGCGCCCGCGAGCTGGTGCGCGCCCAGCGGGACGTCCTGATGGGCTACCTCGGGACCGGCGCGCCCGCCCAACCCGGCCCGGTGGCGCAGGAGATGGCGGAGCCCGTGCCCACGCCGGCCGTCGGGACCGGTACCCCGGCCGGCACGGAACCGGCCGCCGAGCCCCCCGCCGCCGCACGACCGACCACCCCCGCCGAGGTCATGGCGGCCGTGCTGGAGATCGTCCACCTCCGGACCGGCTACCCCACGGAGATGCTGGACCCCGACCTGGACCTGGAGGCGGACCTCTCGGTGGACTCCATCAAGCGCGTGGAGATCATCGGCGCGCTGGCCGACCGGATCGGCCTCCCCGACACGGCCGACGGCACCACCGCCGCGGCCGTCGAGGAACTGTCCCGCATCAAGACCCTCCGGGGCGTGGTCGACTGGATCACCAGCCGCGCCCGGACCGCGCCGCAGCCGGCGGCGCCGCCCGCGGAACCGGCCGCCCCGGCCCTCCGCCCGCTGCGGCGGCTGGTGGTCGAGCCCGCGCCGGCCGGACCGGCCCGCCCGGCCGGCCCGGAAGCCGGCCTGGCCGGCACCCGGTTCGTGGTGGTCGAGGACGAGATCGGGGTGGCCCCCGCCCTGGTGGCCCTGCTGGAGAACGAACGGGCGCTGGTGAGCACCGTCGACCCCGGCCGGCTCGCCGCCGCCGAAGGCCTCGACGGCGCGGACGGCCTGATCGACCTCGGTGCCCTGCGGACCGCCTCCGGCCCGCTGCTCCCCGGCACCTTCCCGGGCCTGTGGCGCGCGCTGACCGGCGGTGTCCGCTGGCTGCTGCTGGCCACCGGCGCCGGCGGCTCCTTCGGCCGGGACGGCACCGGCACCCCCGACCCGCTGCCCGGTGCCGGGCTGCGCGGGTTCGCGCTCAGCGCGGCCAAGGAGTACCCGCACACGGCCGTGCGGACCGTCGACTGCGATCCCAAGGACCGCCCCGAGCTGATCGCGGCCCGGCTGCTGGCCGAACTGCGCACCGAGGGCCCGGTCGCGGTCGGCCACCGCGACGGCGAGCGCCGGATCCTGCGCACCGTCGAGACCCCGCCGGCCACGTCGTACGGGGAGCCTCCGGCCGGCGCCCTCCCGGGGCCGGACTCCGTGGTGCTCTTCACCGGCGGCGCGCGCGGCATCACCGCGCGGACCGCCCTCGCCCTGGCCCGCGCCACCGGCTGCCACATCGAGCTGCTGGGCCGGACCCCGGCCCCCGACGGGCCCGAGGACCCCGCCCTCGCCCACGCCACCGACCGGATCGCCCTGCGGGCCGCGCTGATCGCGCAGGGCATGCGCACCCCCGCCGAGATCGAGGCCGCCGCCGGGCGGGTGCTGGCCGCCCGGGAGGTGCGGGCCACCCTCGCCGCGCTGACGGAGGCCGCGGCCGGGGTGCGGTACCACCGTGCGGACGTCACCCGGGAGGCGGAGGTGGCGGCCGTGGTCGCGGACATCCGCGCCCGGCACGGCCGGCTCGACGGCATCGTGCACGGCGCCGGACTGCTGCGCGACGGGCTGCTGGCCGACAAGCGGCCCGAGGCCTTCGCCGAGGTGTTCGCCACCAAGGTCGACGGGGCCCGGCACCTGGCCGCGGCCGCCGCCGACCACGGCCCGCTCCCCGCCCCCGGCTTCCTCGTCCTCTTCGGCAGCATCGCGGGCGTGCTCGGCAACCGCGGCCAGGCCGACTACGCCGCCGCCAACGAGGCGCTGGACACCCTGGCCCACGCCTGGGCCGCGGCCGACGGCACCGGCCGGGTGCTGGCCCTGGACTGGGGGCCCTGGGCCGCCGACTCCGGCGGCATGATCACCCCCGAGCTGGAACGGGAGTACGTCCGGCGGGGCATCCCGATGATCCGGCCCGAGGCCGGCGCCGCGGCCTTCCTCGCCGAACTCGCCCACGGCCGCGACACCCAGGTCGTCCTGCTGGCCCCCGACCCCGACCCGGCCGCCGGCGGCCCGTTGAGCGGGGAGGGCCGCTCCGATGGCTGAACCGCGCTCGGGACCGCGCCCCGGCGACGCGGCGATCGTGGGCATGGGCGCCCTCTTCCCCGGCGCCGCGGACCTGGCGGCCTACCGGCGGAACGTCTTCGGCGGCGTCGACGCCATCGGCGAGGTCCCGCCCGGACGCTGGGACCCGCAGGTCTACTACGACCCGGCCGCGGCCGGGGGCCCGGCCCGCAGCGACCGCTTCTACTGCCGCCGGGGCGGGTTCGTCGACGGACTGGCCGCCTTCGACCCGACCCGGTTCGGGATCATGCCGAGTGCCGCGGACGGCGCCGAGCCGGACCAGCTGCTCGCCCTGCACGCCACCGCCCAGGCCCTGGCCGACGCGGGCGGCGAGGAGCGGCTGCCGGCCGACCGGTCCCGGATCGGGGTGATCCTGGGCCGCGGCGGCTTCATGGGCACTGCCACCGCCCGACTGGACCAACGCGTACGCACAGCGCATCAGTTGGCGACCAGTCTGCGCGAACTCGCCCCGGAACTGGGCGAGGAGCGGATCACCGCCGTCCGGACCCTCTTCCAGGAGGCCCTGGGGCCGGAACGCCCGGACGCCTCCATCGGCCTGGTGCCCAGCTTCACCGCCGCCCGGATCGCCAACCGGCTGGACTTCCAGGGACCCGCCTACACCCTGGACGCGGCCTGCGCCTCCTCGCTGCTCGCCGTCGACCAGGCCGTGGGCCTGCTCGCCGCCGGACGCTGCGACCTGGTCGTCGCCGGGGCGGTGCACCACTGCCACATCGCCACCCTCTGGAGCGTGTTCACCCAACTGCGGGCCCTGAGCCCCAGCGAGCACATCCGCCCCTTCGACCGGCGGGCCGACGGCACGCTGCTCTCGGAGGGGACCGGTGTGGTGCTGCTCAAGCGCCTCGCCGACGCCGAGCGCGACGGCGACCGGATCTACGCCGTGCTCCGCGGGGTGGGCGTGGCCGGGGACGGCCGCGCGGCGAGCCTGATGAGCCCGCTGGTCGACGGGCAGGTACGGGCCCTCGAACGGGCCTGGCGGGATGCGGGCCTGGACCCCGGGAGCCCCGGTGCGCTGGGTCTGCTGGAGGCGCACGGCACCGGCACCCCCGTCGGCGACGCCGCCGAACTTGCCACCCTGGGGCGGGTGTTCGGCGGTCCCGGACCCGCCGGGCCGGACATCGCGCTGGGCTCGGTCAAGTCCATGGTCGGCCACGCGATGCAGGCCTCCGGGATGGCCGGGCTGATCAAGGCCGCGCTGGCGGTGCACGAGGGCGTCCTGCCGCCCACCCTCCACCTGGAGGAACCGCACGCCGGCTTCGCCGGCACCCGGATGCGGCCGGTCACCACCCCCGCCCCCTGGGACCGGACGGACCGCGCGCCCCGCCGGGCCGGGGTGAACGCCTTCGGCTTCGGCGGGATCAACGCGCACGTCATCCTGGAGGAAGCCCCCGGGGCCGGGGCCGCACCCGGTGCCGGGCGCCGGTCCGGGCGCACGGCCGCGGGGCGCCCGCGGACCGCGGGCGGGTCCCCGGGGCGCCGCTTCCTGCCGGCGCCCGAGTCCGGACCGGTGCCGGGCCCGGAGGCCGTGCTCCGGCTGAGCGCGGAGGGCCCGCGCGAACTGGCCGGGCAGCTGGCACAGGCCCGGGCCGGCGGGGCCGCAGCGGCGAGTCCGGCGGCGGTCGGCCGGCCGGGCGCCGGGCCGGCGCCGGCCTCGCCCGCCGGCGACGGACCGTACCGGCTGGCGGTGGTCGGCCCCACTCCCCAACGACTGGCGCTGGCCGCCCGGGTGGTGGAGCGGGGGCTGCCCTGGCGGGGCCGGGGCGGGGTGTGGTTCACCCCGCGGCCGCTCCTCGGCCCGCACGCCGCGGCACCCGGCCGGATCGCCTTCCTCTTCCCCGGCCTGGAACCGGAGTTCGCACCCCTGGTGGCCGACGCCGCCGACCGGCTGGGCCTGCCCCGCCCGGTCCTCGGTGGCGGACCGGGGCTGATCGAGCGGGCCCTGGACGCGATCGCCGTGGGCCGCTTCTACGCCCGCGCCCTGCCCGCCCTCGGCATCCGGCCGGACCTGCTGGCCGGCCACAGCCTGGGGGAGTGGGCGGCCATGGTGGTGGCCGGGATGTACCCGGAGCAGGCCGTGGACTCCTTCCTGGGCGCGCTGGAACCGGACTCCCTCAAGGTGCCCGACCTGGTGTACGCGGCCCTCGGCTGCGGGGCCGAGCGCGCCGCCCGCGCCCTGCACGGCCTGGATCGGGTGGTGGTCAGCCACGACAACTGCCCCCACCAGTCGGTGGTGTGCGGGGCTCCGGAGCAGGTGGCCGAGGTGCTGGCGCGGCTGCGCGGCGACGGCGTGCTGGGCCAGGAACTGCCCTTCCGCTCCGGCTTCCACACCCCGATGTGGGAGCCGTACCTCGGGCAAGTGAAGGCCGCCTTCGGTCGGTTGCCGCTGCGCCCGGCCGAGCTGCCGGTGTGGTCGGCCACCACAGGGGAGCCGTACCCCGAGGACCCGGAGGGCGTGCGCCGACTGGTCCTGCGGCACCTGCTCGAACCGGTGGACTTCCGCACCCTGGCCCTGCGGCTGTACGAACGGGCCGGGGTCCGCGCCTTCGTGACGGCCGGGCCGGGCTCCCTGACCGGGTTCGTCGAGGACACCCTGCGCGGCCGGGAACACCTGGCGGTGAACGCCTCGGTACCCCGCACGGACGGCCTGGCCGGGCTGCGCCGCCTGGCCGCGGCCCTGTGGACCGAGGGGCTGGCCCCCGACTGGACCCGGATCACCGATCCCGTACCCGGCCCCCGACCGGACGAGCCGGTGGCCGCCCGGCGGCCGGATCCACCCACGGCCGGGCCCCGGCCCGCGGACCCCGCCGCCGGGCCGGCGCACGCCCCCGCGCGCCCGGCCCCGCCGCCCGCCGGCGACCGGGCCCGAGCGCTGGACCTCGGATCCCCGCTCGTCCGCCTCGGCGCGGCGGCCCGGTCCCTCGGCCCGGGCCCGGTCCCGGCCGGCGGCCCGACGGCCACCGGCGGCCGGGCGACGGCCCCGGCGTACACCGCCGGGGCCGGCGACCCGGACCTGGCCCCCGCCGACGACCTGCCGGCGGCCCTGCGGACCGCGCTGGCGGCCGTACTCGACGAGGCCCGGGACGCGGTGGCCACCGTCGCCGGAGCCTGGCGGCGGCCACCGGCGCCGCGCCCGCTACCGGACGGCCTCCCCGGGCCCGCCGCCGCGGCCGCGCCGCCGGTGCCGTCCGGTCCGGCCGGAGCACCGTACGAGGAGACCCGGACGCTCTCCCTGGAGACGCTGCCCGCGGTCGCCGACCACTGCGTCTACCTCCAGCCCCAGGACTGGCCGCACGACGCCGACCGGTTCCCCGTGGTGCCGATGACGACCATGCTGGAGCTGGCGGCCGAGGCCGCGCTGCGGACCCTGCCGCCCGGCACGCCCGCGGTGGTCGTCGGGTACGAGGACATGCGGGCCCTGCGCTGGCTACCGGTGGCCCCGGCCGTCGAGGTCCGGATCGGCGCACGGCCCGAGCCGGGCGGCCGGGTCCGGGTGCGCATCGGGGACTGCGCCACCGTCACCGTGCTGCTCGCCGCCGCCCACCAGGCCGCCGCGCCGCCGCCCGACCCGGCCCCGCTGACCGGTGAGGCGCCCGCGCCGGTCAGCGCCGAGGCGCTGTACCGCGACCGGTGGATGTTCCACGGCCCCCGCTTCGCCGGCGTCCACGAGGTGACCACGGTCGCCGAGGACGGCCTGCGCGGGGTGCTGCGGGCCCTGCCCGCCCCCGGCGCCCTGCTCGACGCAGCCGGTCAACTCCTGGGCCACTGGATGCAGTTGAAACTGGACCGGGACCGGCTGGTGTTCCCCGCGGTGCTGGGACGGATCCGGCTGTACGGGCCGCCGCCGCGCCCCGGGGAGCTGCTGGCCGCGACCGCCCGGATCCACGAGGTCGGCCCGGCCTCGGTCCGCGGCGAGGTCGAGCTGCGGTCCGCGGACGGCACGGTCCGGGCGCGTCTGGAGGACTGGACCTACCGCCGCTTCGCCGCCGACGAGCGGGTCTGGCCCATGAAGTTCACCCCCGAGGTCTGCGGGATCGGCGAACCGCAGCCGGGCGGCTGGTGCACGGCCGTCCGCCGCTGGACCGACCCCGCCTCGCAGGAGCTGGTGATGCGCCGCTACCTCGGCACGGCCGAGCGCGCCGCATACGAGCGGCTGGGCCCGCGGGCCCGCTCCGCCTGGCTGCTCGGCCGGATCGCCGCGAAGGACGCTCTGCGCGAGCTGCTGTGGGACGCCGGGGCCGGCCCGGTCTTCCCGGCCGAGGTGACCGTCACCGGCGACGCCACCGGCCGGCCGGTGCCCGGCGGCCTGGCGGCCGGCCTCCGGCTCTCGATCGCGCACAAGGACCACCTCGCCGTCGCCCTCGCGCACCCGGACACGGACGTGGGAATCGACGTGGAGACCGTGACCGAGGACCCCGACGCACTGCGCCGGATCGCCCTCACCCCGGACGAGGCCCTGCTCGCCGAACGGCTCGCGGCCCGGGCCGGCACCGGCCTGCCCGTCGCGCTCACCACCCTCTGGTGCGCGAAGGAGGCCGCCGCCAAGGCGGCCGGCACCGGGCTGCGCGGCCGCCCCCGGGAGTGGACGGTCACCGCCGGTCCCGAGGCCGACGGACTGTACGTCACCGCACCCACGGGCCACCGCCACCCGGTCCGCACCTGCCTGCTCCACGCCCCGCCCCGGCCCGGCGCGCCGCCGGTCACCCACGTGGTCGCCCGGACGGACGCCCCGCCCCGCACCCCCGACACCCGCTGCCTCCCGACCCCCACGGAGACCGGTCATGGAATCTGACGCGACTTCAACCGACGCGCACCGGACGGCGTCCGGCACGCTCGCAGAGATCACCCGCATGCTCGCCGACGTCGTCGGCGAGGAGTTCCTGCTGGCGGACGAGGTGACGATGGAGACGACCTTCAACGACGACCTGGCCCTGGAGAGCATCGAGTTCGTCGCCCTCGCCGAGCGGCTGCACCAGCGCTACGGCGCGGCGGCGGACCTGATGGGCTTCCTCGCCGAGAATGACATGGAGCAGATCCTCGCGATGTCCGTCGGCGACCTGGTCGCCCACATCGACCGGGTCACCCGCACCGCCCTCGCCCAGGCCGCCCGCCCGCGCCCCGCCTCCGCGGCCTGACCCGGGACCCGCCGTGACCGACATCCTCGCCAACTCCCTGCGCTGGCACGTCCAGCGCCTGCCCGCCGCCCTCCCCGACCCGGACCGGGAGCACCGGGACGACCCGGCCGGTCCGCCCGGCCCGGCGGTCGTCTTCCTGCACGGCCTGGTCGTGGACAACCTGTCCAGCTTCTACTGCCCGCTCGCCGTCCCCGTCGCCCGCGCCGGGCACGAGGTGGTCCTGTACGACCTGCGGGGCCACGGCCTGAGCGAACGACCGCCGACCGGCTACGACACCCGCACCGCGGTCGCCGACCTGGCCGCCCTCCTCGCGGCCCTGGGCCTGGCCGGCCGGCCGGTGCACCTGGTGGGCAACAGCTACGGCGGCACCCTGGCCCTGCACACCGCCCTGGCCCGGCCCGAGCTGGTGGCCGGACTGACCCTGCTGGAACCGCCGTTGAGCGGGGCCTGGGTGGAGAACATGGTCGACACCCTGTCGGTGGCCGCCCTCAGCCTCGAGGACAGCCCGGTCTCCGCCGAACTCGCCGGGCTGCGGCTGCGCAAGGCGGCCCGGCTGACCGCCGTGGCGGACGCCCTGCTCAACCACACCAGCCTCATCGACGACATAGCGGCCGCCCGCACCTTCGGACCGGCGGAGTACGCCCGGCTGCACTGCCCGGTCCTGACCGTCTGCGGCGAACACTCCGAACTGCTCCCCGGCGCCCGGGAACTGGTCCGGCACGCCCCCGACGCACGGCTGCGGGTGCTGCCGGGGCTCGGACACGACGTGCTCAAGGAGACCAGCGGGGTGCTCCGGGCCGCCGTCCTGGGCCACCTGGACACGGTCCGGCAGGCGGCCCGGACCGCCGAGCGGGGGGTGCTGGTGCCATGAGGTTTCTCTTCGTGGTCCCGCCGCTGGCGGGCCACGTCAACCCGACCCTCGCGGTCGCGGCCGAACTGGCCGCCCGGGGGCACCAGACCGCCTGGACCGGACCGCCGGAGGTCCTGACCGACCTGCTGCCCACCCGGGCCCGGCTCTTCCCGGCCGGCGATCACGGCCCCGGCCAGGGTGAGGAGGCCACCGACTACCCCGCCCTGCACGACCGCTGGCGGGACCTGCGGGGCGTGGCGGCGCTGCACTTCCTGTGGAGCCGGGCACTGGTACCGCTGGCGCACGCGATGCTGCCCGGCGTCGAACGGGCCGTCGCCGCCTACGCACCGGACGTGCTCGTCGCCGACCAGCAGGCGCTGGCCGGTCCGGTGGCCGCCCGGCGGGCCGGTATCCCCTGGGCCACCTCGGCCACCACCTCGGCGGAGTTCACCCGGCCGTTCGCCGGATTCCCCAAGGTGGCGGAGTGGGTCACGGAACAGATCACGACCCTGCTCGCGGACCTGGGAGAGGCCCCCGACGGCCCGGACCCGCGGTTCTCCCCGCACCTGGTGATCGTCTACTCCACCCCCGAACTGATCGGCACACAGGGACAGTTCTCCGACCACTTCGCCTTCGTCGGACCCGCCCTCGGCGGCCGGCCCGGGCGGGCGGCGGAGTTCCCCTGGCAGCGGCTGGACCCGGACCGCAGCCGGGTCCTGGTCTCGCTGGGCACCCTCAACCAGGAGGCGGGCAGCCGCTTCTACGCCGCCGTACTGGGCGCGGCCGAACGGCTGCGCCGCCGCACCCAGTTCGTGCTGGCCGCACCGGCCGCACTCACCGGACCGGTCCCCGGACACCTGCTGCTCCGGCCCGCCGTGCCCCAACTCGCCCTGCTGCCGCACCTCGACGCGGTGGTCAGCCACGGCGGCCACAACACGGTGTGCGAAACCCTCGCACACGGCCTCCCGCTGGCCGTCGCCCCGATCCGCGACGACCAGCCGATCGTCGCCGAGCAGGTGGTCGCGGCCGGGGCGGGCGTCCGGCTGCGGTTCGGCCGCACCCGCCCGCAGGACCTGTACGAGGCGGTCACCGCCGTCCTCGACGACCCCGGCCACCGCCGCTCCGCCCGACGGATCCAGGCCTCCTTCGCCGCGGCCGGCGGCGCCGCCGCCGCGGCCGACCGGTTGGAGAAACTGGCATGACACCCGCACCGCACGGCCGCCTGCTCTCCGCCGCGGCCTTCACCGCACTCGCCGCCGGCACCCTCCGCGCCCGGCGCCGCCTGGGCGCCCTGCCGGTGCTGCCCGCCCCCGGGCCCCGGCCCACCACCGGAGCCCCGGCACCCGCCGCCCCGCGCAGGCTGATCACCGCGGCGGGCGTACGGGTCGACGAGGCGACCCTGGCCGCGGCACTCGCCCACGCCGACCACGCCGGCCTGGGCGTCCTGGAACTGCTGCCCCGGAACCTCGACCCGGAGCGGGCGCTGGGCCTGCTGCGGCTCGTCGACCCGGCCCGCTACCGGGCGGACCGGCTGGCCCCCGGACACGGCGCCGGATACGCGCTGCTGGTCACCGAGGACGTCCTGGACCGGGCCGGGGTGGACCCCGACACCCCTCGGGAGACCGCCGAACTGCTGGCACTGACCGCCACGTTGAAGGAGTACGCCGCCGGGGACACCGACCTGGCCGTCGCCCCCGGCCTGACCGCACCGCCGCCCGCACCGGACCACCGGGTGGCCGAACTGCTCGCCCAAGGACTCCCCGCCGGCCCCCTGACCGCCGCCCAGCTCGCCGGACTGGCCCTGCTGGCCGCCGGAGCCCTCCGGCACGGCCGCTGGGGGGCCGCGGCCGCCGCCCTCTACTGGGCCCAGCCCTACCTCGTCCTCGCCGGCGGGCCCCTGCACCCGGCCGGGCTGGGCCGGGCCACCGCGGCCCGCCCGTACCGCTCGCTGCGCACCGGCCTGCACACCGCCGTCGGGGTGCGCGTCGCCGCCGCCGTCCGGGCGGCCCTGGGCACCGACCCGGCCCGGACCGCCGAGTACGCCGCCGACCTGGCGGCCGGCACCGACCGGTTCTTCGAACCGCGCCGCGCCGACTGCCCGTGGTGCGCCGCGGAGGAACTGGAGGTCCGGGTGCGGGTGCCCGACCTCCTCCAGGGCAAGCCCGGCCGCTTCACGCTCGAGCAGTGCCGGTCCTGCGGACACGTCTTCCAGAACCCCCGACTCACCCCGGACGGACTGGACTTCTACTACCGCGACTTCTACGACGGTCGCGGCGGCGAGGGCGCCGGCCTGGTCTTCGGCCGGCTCGGGGACTCGTACCGGGCCCGCGCCGAGATGCTGAAACCGTATGCCAGCCCGGCCAGTTGGCTGGACGTGGGGACCGGGCACGGCCACTTCTGCTCGGTGGCCCGGGACACCTGGCCCACCACCCGCTTCGACGGGCTCGACATGGGCGACGGCGTCACGGCCGCCGAGCGGCGCGGCTGGGTCACCACCGGCCACCGCGGCCAGTTCCCCGAACTGGCGGCCAAGCTGGCCGGCCAGTACGAGGCCGTGAGCATGTACCACTACCTCGAACACACCCGGGACCCGTTCGCCGAGATCGAGGCGGCCGCCACCGCGCTGGCCCCGGGCGGGCACCTGCTGATCGAACTGCCCGATCCCACCTCGCGGGCGGCCCGGCTGCTCGGCGGCCGCTGGCTGCCCTGGTTCCAGCCCCAGCACCAGCACCTCATCCCGGCCGCCAACCTCCGCCGGGCGCTGGCCGAGGCCGGCTTCGACGTCATCGCGGTGGAACACGGCCGGGCCCACCAGCGCAACGACTTCGTCGGCGCGGTGGCCCTGACCGTCAACCGCCTCGCCCCCGACCCGGACAGCCCCTGGGCCCTCGCCGCGGCCGGTGGCCGGCCCGGCCGGCTCCGCCGCGGCACCCGCCAGGCGCTCCGCGCGGCGGCCCTGCCCTGCTTCGCCGCCGCGGCGGTCCTGGACACCGTACGCAGCGCCGTCGCCCGCCGGACCGACAGCGGCAACGCCTACCGGCTGATCGCCCGCAAGGCCCCCGCCGCCCCGCCGGAGGTCCGGCCGTGACCGCGGCCCGGGCGGCCGGCGGCACCACCGCCCCCGGCGGGACGGCCACCGGTACGACGCCCCCGGCCGGGCCGGCGGCCGCGGGGACGGCTCCACGCGGGTCCGCGGCCACCGCCCCCGCCCCGCCCGCCATGCCACCCGCTGCCCCGCCCGCCCCCGCCGACCCGTCCTCGCTCGCCCGGCGGGCCACCGCGGACCCGCTCTTCCGGCTGGTGGCGTACGCCCTGGAAGCCGCCCACGGGCGGGCGCCCACCGCGGTGTGGAGCGCCCCGCACGCCTTCCACCTTGGTTCCCCCGGCCTGGTGGCCGCCGCGGGCTGGCCGGTGGCCGCCGCCGCGGCGCCCCGTACCGACGGCACGGTACGGCTCAGCTCGCTCGGCCACCCCGCGCAGAGCTGCGCCCTGGCCCTGACGGGGGCACCTGGGGCGGAGGTACCGGACTGGGCCCGGCGCCCGTACGCCGTGCTGCGGGCGCTGGCCGCGGCCGGTCACGGCCGCGGCGGCACCGACCTGCACGTGCACGGCACCCTGACCGCGGCCGCCGGACTCTCCCTGACGGAACCGGCCGACTGCGCGGTGGCCCTGGCCGCCCTCGACGCGCACGCGCCGGGCGCCGGGCCGGTACCGCGGGCCACCGTGGCCCGGATCCTGGCCGCGGTCGCGCCCCGGGACGACCGGGCGCTGCGCGAGGCGGTGCTCTGGGCCCGCCCCGGCACCGCGCTGCTGCACACCGACGGCGGCCGCCGGCACGTCCCGTTCGACCCGGCGGGCTCCGGTACCCGGCTGGTCCTGATGGCCGTCCGGGGCGAGCCGGCGGACCGGGGCCCGGACCTGGCCCGGGCGGTGGAGAGCGCCCGCCGGGCCGGCGCGGTGAGCGTCTGGCCGCCCGGGGACGGGCCGCCGGGAAGCGTGCTGCTGCTGCTGCCCGCGCCCCGCCGGAGCGCCGTCCGGGCCGCCGTGGCCCAGGAGTTCCGGTCCCGGTGCCGCCCGGTCCCGCGGTTCCTGAACATCGCCGTGACCGGGGCCGCCCGGCGCGAGGACTGACCCCCGCCCGCACCTCCACGGCCCGTCCGCCCATCCGATCCGCCCATCCGCCCGTCCGCCCATCCGCGACGAAGGGAACACCGTCATGAGAACCCCCGGCCCACGGGCCAGGAAGGCCGTCGGCGCACTCGCCGCCCTCGGCCTGGTCACCGCCGCATCGCTGGTCGCCTCGGGCGCCTCCATGGCCTCCGGGCCCGCCGGGGCGCCCGGCCTGCGCCCGGCCGCAGCCGCCCTGCCCGCCTACGACCACGTCGTGGTCGTGGTCTTCGAGAACAAGCAGTACGGGGAGGTCATCGGCAACTCCGCCGCTCCCTACGTCAACCAACTGGCCGCCGGCGGCGCGAGCCTGACGGGCATGAAGGCGCTGACCCACCCCAGCCAGCCCAACTACTTCAACCTCTTCTCCGGCGGCACCCAGGGGATCACCGGCGACGGCTGCTTCACCGCCCAGTCGATGACGGCCGCCAACCTGGGCCAGGAGGTCATCGCCGCCGGCAAGACCTTCGCCAGCTACAACGAGGACCTTCCCGCGGAGGGGTCCACGACCTGCAGCAGCGGCAAGTACGCCCAGAAGCACAATCCCTGGTTCGCCTTCAAGAACGTGCCGCTCACCACCGGCAAGACCTGGGCGCAGTTCCCCAAGAACGACTTCACCGCCCTGCCGAACGTCTCCTTCGTCGTGCCGAACCTGTGCAACGACATGCACGACTGCGCGGTGGGCAGTGGCGACACCTGGCTCAAGACCAACCTCGACGGCTACGCCCAGTGGGCGAAGACCCACCACAGCCTGCTCGTGGTGACCTGGGACGAGGACAACTACCTCGGCTCCAACCAGATCGCCACCGTCTTCCACGGCGCCGACGTCAAACAGGGGACGTACGCCACCGCCTACAACCACTACAGCCTGCTACGCACCCTCGAGGACCTGTACGGCACCGGCCACGCGGGCAACGCCGCCACCGCCACGCCCATCACCGAGGTCTTCGGCACGGGTGGCGGTACCGAGCCGCCGTCGGGGGATCCGAAGGTGGCCGATCCGGGGCCCCAGGCCTGCAAGTTCAACCAGTCCTGCACGGTCCAGGTGACCGCGACCGGCGGCACCGCACCGCTGCGGTACGCGGCCACCGGCCTGCCCTGGGGCATGTCGATCGACCCCGCCACCGGCCGCATCACCGGCAAACCCTGGGGATCGGGCACCGTCCAGGTCACCGTCACGGTCACCGACGCCGCCGCCCGCACCGCCTCCACCACCTTCAACCTCACCGTCAACTGGTTCTGAACCGGACCGAGTCCAGGCCCAGTGGGGCGGGCCCCACCCCCCCGCCCCCGCCCCGGGGC